>CAZOCA010000043.1:0-1771 GCA_964578105.1 uncultured Pararhizobium sp. | reverse complement strand
CTGATAAGACTGTAACGAATTTCAGTTTCGAACTGCACAACACCGACGGCATGGCCAGACGCGGAACGGTGCGCACGCCGCGAGGCGACATTCGCACGCCGGCCTTCATGCCCGTTGGAACGGCAGCAACCGTAAAGACCATGTATCCACAGCAGGTGAGGGATTTGGGCGCTGATATTGTACTTGGCAACACCTATCACTTGATGCTGCGCCCTGGAGCCGAGCGCATTGCGCGGCTGGGCGGATTGCATGAGTTCATGCGATGGCCGTATCCAATTTTGACCGATTCCGGCGGTTTTCAGGTCATGTCTTTGGCCAACTTGCGCAAAATGAGCGAACAGGGGGTGACATTTCAGTCCCATATTGACGGCTCAAAACACGAATTATCCCCAGAACGGTCAATTGAGATCCAGGGTCTTTTGGGCTCGGATATCCAAATGCAACTGGATGAATGCGTTGCGCTACCCTCTACCGAGCAAGACATTGAACGGGCTATGGAATTGTCTTTGCGCTGGGCAGAACGCAGTAACGCGGCATTCGGCGATCAGCCGGGGAAAGCCATGTTTGGCATTGTACAGGGGGGCGACATACCGCATTTGCGAGAACGTTCTGCCAAAGCACTGACAGCCATGGATCTGAAGGGCTATTCGATCGGGGGACTTGCCGTCGGTGAACCGCAGGAAGTCATGCTTGAAATGCTGTCTGTAACCTGTCCGCTTTTGCCAGATACCAAGCCACGCTATTTGATGGGCGTCGGCACACCGGATGATTTGCTGCAGTCGGTCGGTCGGGGTGTTGATATGTTCGATTGTGTTATGCCGACCCGCGCCGGGCGTCATGGTTTGGCCTATACGCGCCGTGGTAAGGTCAATCTGAAAAATGCCCGTCATGCTGATGACCCCAGGCCGTTGGATGAAGAGAGTTCGTGCCCGGCAACGCGTGATTACAGCCGTGCCTATCTTCATCACCTCATCAAATGCAATGAAGCGCTGGGCGCCATGCTGCTAAGCTGGAACAATCTGCATTATTATCAAAGTCTGATGCAGGGCATGCGCGATTCTATTGAACAAAATGGGTTCGCTGATTTTTCGGAAGCGACAAAGCACGCATGGGACGCAGGGGATGTTGCGCCGATATCGTAATCCAGCCCGTCAGATTTAGCCGCGGCCGATGCGGGCAAAGGCCCCAGCTTTCTTTCGCGCTTTTGGCGGGATGGGAGCTTCTTTCTTCGATGTTTTTTCGTCGTTCTTCTTTTCCGGCACAGGACGGCTTGCTTCTGCGGTTTCGACGACTTTGGTCTCGTCAGAATGTTTCAACGCTGCGTTGCGTCTCTTTTCGTCATGATAGGCGCGGGCACGGCTAAGGCTTTCAGCCTTGTGCTGGTGCATCTCAAGTTTATCTTCAACACCTTCAATCACATAGCGATCGTTTTCGAGAACCAGATCGCGTTCGTCACTTGCAACCCATTGCAGACGTTTAATTAAACTGTCGGGTGAAATCGGCTTCAGCAAAAACCCGTTTGCGCCCAGACGATAGGCCAATTCCACGATGCTTTTTGTGCCATATGCACTGACAACAATCACCGGCAGAAAACAAAGAGGCTCCATCTGCTTAAGGCGCAGCGTACGCAACAGTTTCGCGCCACTGGTGGCCTCCATCCGCCAATCCAGCAACAACACGTTTGGCGGTTCGTTAAGCATGGCATTCATGGCGCGCTCAGGGTCTCCATAAACCCGAGCACGTTTCGTTCTCAACGTGCTGAATATGGACC
>CAZOCA010000042.1:0-10935 GCA_964578105.1 uncultured Pararhizobium sp. | reverse complement strand
CTCACACCCGAAATGATGTGTTGAAAAATGTTCCTTGCGCCTAAAGTTAAAAAAGTCTAAAGGACGTGCTGCATCGCAATAATCACTGTCCTTGGGGGGCTGGTGTGAACTTGTGAACATCCTGTTTTCAATAGAAGATTAAAAAATGTATCAACAGAATGGACCGTCCTGTTGGGGCGCCGCACGTTGGACCTTAGGTGTCTCGGCATGCGTATTGCTGGTGTTTTTTCTTGTAAGTAACAACGGCAATCAGTCTGTTTCAGACCCCGCTGCTATTGCTGCCCAATAGGCTCTTACCAAATTAGTCTTCAGGAACTAGGTTAAGGGCTCGAGGAATTTTACCGAGGCCTCTATCGCGTGCAGACAATTACCAAATCAGTTGCTGATCTCGTCGCTGACGCAGAAGCTGAAGTCACAGCGCTGACGCCGTCACAGGTCCAGGCCCGCATGGCGGGCGACAATCCGCCCGTTTTAATAGATATCCGTGATGTCAGAGAATTGTCCGCCTCCGGCAGGATTAATGGCGCCGTTCACGCACCACGCGGAATGTTAGAATTCTGGGCTGACCCCGAAAGCCCCTATCATCGTGATGTTTTCAGTCAGAATGAGAATTTTGTGCTGTTTTGTGCTGCTGGATGGCGCTCCGCGCTAGCCACGAAAACCCTTCAGGATATGGGGATGACGGGGCTTGCTCACATGGATGGCGGCTTTACGGCTTGGGCGGAAGCTGGCCTGCCGATTGATACCGAAAAGGGCTGAGCGCTGTTTGTAACGCGCAGTGGATAAGTTTTGGCTTCCAACAGGTTCTGTTGGGACAGGGGGACATGTATGCTGTGTCAATCGGAGATTCTGAAATCGCTCCTCATTTGAACGGGTATTAAAGGTCGCATGCCACTTAATCTCATCAAACTGTGTGTTGGCGCTGAATCCATTGAAGATCTGGATCGCTGGATCGCGCATCGCGCTATGCTGGCAAAGCAGGCAGGCATTGAGCCTGAACATGCGCATACAACCCGTATGATGCCCAAACGGCGCGATGAATTGCTGGACGGTGGGTCGCTCTATTGGGTGATCAAGGGCAATGTACAGGCGCGGCAGCGTTTGCTGGATGTGCGGCCCTTTACCGATTCAGCGGGTATCAGCCGATGTGATCTGGTTATGGAGCAAATTGTCAGGCCGACCCAATGGCAACCCAAACGGCCTTTTCAGGGGTGGCGATATTTTCGTGCGGAAGATGTGCCAGCGGATTTATCGGAAGATGCACAGACGCTGAAGGATATGCCTGATGAGATGCGCAATGAGCTTCTGGAATTGGGTCTGCTTTAGACAGGGAGCCTAGTGTGCGGACCCCAAAGTGTTGCGGCCATCAGTCGATAGACGATCTGTGCCGCTGTGAAATCCCAGGCCGGATTGCCATCTGGTGCCAGTTCCACCACGTCCAGACCCACGCAATTGCGGCCCTCCAGCGCATGTTCGACCAAATGGAGCGCCTGATAATATCCAAGGCCACCGGGAACCGGTGTGCCGGTTGCAGGCATCAGGGACGGATCGAGGCCGTCTACGTCAAATGAAATGTAGATGTCCTGCGGAAAATCGTCCGGCAGGCTGACCTCGTGGATGTTACCTGAAACAAGTGCTTCGCCATCCACATGGAATACATTGTTGTCCTGCCGGCTTTGCATTTCTTCACGGCAGAGCGCGCGCACGCCAAACTGCGCCAGGCGGACATTTTCATCCGCCAGCAGGTGCATCACGGATGCATGGGAATGCTTGTTACCCTGATAGGCCACGCGAAGATCAGCATGCGCATCAATCTGAACCAGGCCGATTGGGCGGCCCAGAGCTCTTTGAACGCCCATTACTGCGCCGTAGGAAAGCGAATGCTCGCCGCCAAGGACAACAGGCAGCTTGTTACCAGCAACAGCATCGCTGGTGCGCTGGCTGATCGCGTCCATGATTTGCGGCAAGGGGCCAGCGCAATCAACAGGCTGCTGTGTATCGATGCCTAGCTGGCAGGGCTCAAGAACCATGTCCCCGATCTGGCAGATACGCTCCAGTTCATTGCTGGCCTCCAGAATTGCGTCTGGTCCCTTGTTCGTGCCAGAGCCATAGGAAACGGTGCGTTCCAGCGGGACGGGAATGATGGTGAAACGAGAGGATTTCGAATCGCGCTCTTCGCCGGTCAGTTCACTGTCCATAAAGTCGATCAAGACAAACGCTCCAGAAAATCATTGTAACCAAACTGCTTTATGATGCGCAGTTCATCGCTGTTGGAGTTCCATACTGCGATCGAAGGCAGAGGAACACCGTTAAAGGTATTGGTCTTGACCATCGAGTAATGGGCCTGATCCAGGAAGGCGATGCGGGAGCCGATCTGAAACGGCTCTGCCGGGGTGTAATCACCGATCACGTCACCAGCCAGGCATGAAGGCCCACCGATGCGGTAGGTCATCCCGGTGTCAGCTTTCACTTCTCCCAGCAGCGCGGGCCGATAGGGAGCCTCTATCACGTCGGGCATATGGCAGGTTGCGGACAGATCGCTGATAGCCAGATTCATGCCGTTTTGCGGCAGGTCCAGAATCTCTCCAACCAGTATACCGGCGTCCAGAGCAACCGCTTCGCCGGGTTCCAGATAGACGTCAATGCCATAGCGTGCGCGTATCTTCTGGATGAAACTGATGAGCGCTTCGCGGTCATAATCGGCACGGGTAATGTGATGCCCACCGCCAAAATTTATCCATTTCAAATTAGGTAGCCAGCCGCTGAGCTGGTTTTCAATGGCATCCCATGTGCGCTGCAAAGGCTCATACCCTTGTTCGCAGAGTGTGTGCATGTGCAGCCCGTCAATGCCGGAGAGCGCAGCATCATTCAGTTGGGAAACGGGTGTGCCGAGACGCGAGCAGGGCGCGCAGGGATCATATTTGGGAATTTCGCCTTCAGAGTGTTCAGGATTAATCCGTAAACCGATTTGGACAGGCTTTCCGCTGGTGCGGATCTGAGCCTCGAACCGGATCTTTTGTGCGGGTGAATTGAAGATTATGTGGTCGGAATAGGTAATGATCTGGTCAAATTCGCTTGATTTATAACCGGCACAGAAGGTGGCGACTTCGCCATTGTATTTTTCATGAGCGAGCCGGGCCTCGTGAACGCCAGAGGCACAGGTGCCGGACAGATATTTGCCAACCAGCGGTGCCAGTTCAAACATGGAGAACGCTTTTAATGCCAGGAAGACTTTAGCGCCGCTGCGGTTCGCCACATCTCCCAGGATGCCAAGATTGCGTTCAATGGCAACTTCATCCACCACAAAGCAGGGACTGGGAACGCGGCTTAAATCGAACTGGGCAAATTTGCCCGGGTCGCCTGCCTGCGTTTGCATGATTGGGGCCACACTATCCGCCATCAGAAGTCGACAGGACCGTCCAGTTCGTGAACCTGCCAAGGCAGGCCTTGGGTGTTCAGCATGTCCATGAAGCCATCAGGATCAAGCTGTTCCATGTTCCAGACGCCCGGTTCCAGCCAGGTTCCCGTGATCATTTGGGCAGCGCCAATCATGGCCGGTACACCGGTTGTATAGCTGACAGCCTGGCTTCCCACTTCCGCGTAGCATTCTTCATGATCGCAGATATTGTAGATGTAGAACGTGTGCTCCTTGCCATCCTTCTGCCCGGTGGCAATATCGCCAATGCAGGTTTTACCCTTCGTCAATTCGCCCAGTTCAGACGGGTCCGGCAGGACGGTCTTGAGGAACTGAAGCGGAATGATTTCAACGCCTTCATGCACAACAGGCTCAATCGAAGTCATGCCGATATTCTGCAAAACGGTGACGTGGTTGATATAGGCATCACCGAAGGTCATCCAGAAACGGGCGCGCTTGATCTCAGAAAAGTGGGTTTTCAGGCTTTCCAACTCTTCGTGATACATCAGATACATATTGCGCGTGCCAACGCCCGGAAAATCAAACGGCACTTTATGGGTCATGGCAGGCGAGGTTACCCAATCGCCATTTTCCCAATGCCGGGCATCTGCTGTGACTTCGCGAATGTTGATCTCGGGATTGAAGTTGGTCGCAAATGCTTTGCCATTGTCGCCGCCATTGCAATCCAGAACGTCAATCTGGCTGATGGTATCCAGTTTGTGTTTCTTCAGCCATGTGGCAAAGACGGAGGTGACGCCAGGGTCAAAGCCGGACCCCAAAATGGCTGTCAGGCCCGCTTCTGCAAACCGTTTTTGATAGGCCCACTGCCAATGATATTCGAACTTCGCCTCATCTTCCGGCTCATAGTTGGCCGTGTCGAGATAATGAATGCCAGCTTCCAGACAAGCATCCATCAATTTCAGATCCTGATAGGGCAGGGCCAGATTGACCAACAGATCGGCACCGGAGTCTTTAATCAGGTCCACCACAGCCGAGACATTCATCGCGTCGACTTCCGCCGTGTGAATTGAAACGCCTGTGCGCTGTTTGACAGCGTCAGCGATGGCATCGCATTTGAATTTCCGGCGGCTCGCCAATGTGATTTTTTTAAAAATCTGCGGGTTCATCGCCATTTTGTGGACCGCAGCGGACGATACGCCACCTGCACCAATGACCAAAGTATTGCCAGTTAGGTTTGTCATGTCTGGTTCTCCAAGCCGGAATTACTCGAAATAGGTATAGCCGTTGATTGCTTCACGGTAAGTCGCAATGAGCAGTTTGCGCTCAGAAGTTTTCAATCGGTTCTGTGATGTTGCCCGATCCAGCAACTTACGAAAATCATCTACGCAGTCTTTCGGATCAAATTCTACATAGGACAGAACTTGAGCAATTGTATCCCCTTCGACTTCCTGAAGCAGATCAAAATGCCCGTCTTCACGCAACTCAATAGTTGCAACATTTGTATCGCCGAACAGATTATGCAGATCCCCCAACGTCTCCTGATAGGCTCCGACAAAGAATACGCCGAGATAATACGGCTCTCCTTCGGTTAGGTCATGGACCGGCAGCGCTGGCGACAGACCGTCTGCCAGGATGAATTCGTCGATCTTACCATCGGAATCACAGGTGATGTCAGACAGGATAGCGCGCCGCTTCGGCTCTTCGTTCAGCTTTTGGAGGGGCGCAATGGGGTGTATCTGGTCGATCGCCCAAACATCGGGAAGAGACTGAAAAAGTGAGAAATTACAGTGGTAAATGTCTGCAAGTGCGTCCAGTTGTTCATCGATCTCGGGAGAATTATCAGCCTCATGGGCCATTAGCTTGATGCGTGACATCAAATACAGATAGATGCGCTCTGCGCGTGCCATCTGGCGCAGATCAACCGCGTTGCGCATGAACAGGTTCCGCAGTTCATTGCGGTAGAAGCTTGCATCATTGATGCATTCCTGAAGACGTTTTGGTTCCAGATAGGTTTCAATCACGGCCATATCATTCACATAATGATGGTCCGTGCTTTCCGCTGCGCTGTTTGTGGCACTGTCATACAATGTTGCTTCCAGGACATTGAAAATCAGCATGGACGATGTCGCCACAATGGCGCGGCCGCTTTCGGTGGTCAGGACCGGGTGCTCCAGACCGGCGTCATCCATTGCGTAGCGAACCGCTTCGACCACGTTTTCGCAATATTCCATGACTGAGTAGTTGATCGAACTCTTTGATGCTCTTTTCTCGCCCGTATAATCCACACCTAAGCCACCGCCCAGATCCAGATGAGTCAAAGGTGCGCCTTCCTTTGTCAGTTCTACAAAGTAGCGGCACGCTTCAACCACAGCACGGCGCACATCGTTTACATCGGGGATCTGACTGCCCAGATGTGAGTGCTGAAACTTGAGACAATGCAGCAAGCCAACTTCGCGCAAGCGATCAATGACCGACATCAATTGATCGGTGTTCATTCCGAATGTGGAGCGATCGCCCGAGCTTTCAGCCCAGTCGCCGCCGATGCGGTTGAAGAGTTTTACCCGCACGCCCAAAAGCGGCTCGACACCAAGCTCTTCATAAGCCCTGATTACCAGCTCCAGCTCTTTCGGGCTTTCCAGCACGATGGCGGTGTTGAAGCCAAGTTTACGCGATAGAATTGCAAGCTTTATGAATTTCAGATCCTTGACGCCATTGCATACGACCAGAGCGTCATCCTCCAGCGACTGAGCCAGAGCAATGACCAGTTCAGGCTTTGACCCGGCTTCCAGGCCGAAGGAATAGGGACGTCCAAAATCGACAATCTGCTTGATCACCTGAGCTTGTTGATTGACCTTGATCGGAAAAACGCCGCGGTACTTGCCGCGATAGCCAGCCTCTTTCATTGCAACTGCGAATGATTGATTGATGCCTCTGATTTCGTTTTCAAGAAAGGAACTGACCCTCAGCAGCATTGGCGCATGGATGCCGCGCTGGTCGAGATCCCGAATGATGGAGGGCAGGCTGATGGGAGGCGTGTCAGGCTTGAGCGGATTCCGCAATCCAACATCTCCATTCTCAAGCACGGTCAGCAGGTCATGACCCCAGCGCTCAAAACCATAGATTGTGTGTGGCCCATCCAGATTAGTATCTGTGGTCGTGCCGGAATTTCCAGAAGGTGACATGAACAAGTTCCCCCAGCGTACGATGTTGTTGACTTTGCGTACTTACATCAAAAGCATGACAGTCAGAAAATGTGCACTACGGAAATCCGTTCTGGAGCGCCAGTCTTTTCTTTCTCAATCTGCATTTTGGAGGCGTGATTGTTTTGCAAAAAAGCCCGGACGATGCCGGGCTTTGATCTATTTGTGGGGCGGAATGCCGCATATTGTTCTGGTCTGAACCTTTAGAAGGAACTGTTGTCGCCGAAACTGATTTCAACCGCCATCGACCCATGTGGTGTATAACACTCCAGGGCAAGGTTTTTGACCGGCATGGTGTGGCGCCTTGCGCGGGCACCGTGGCTACGCAGGAAATTCAGCATGTCGCCGGGTTTGCGTCTCAGACCCGCCAGTTTGAACCTTGGGACTTCAAGTGCGGTGGCCTGATCATAGACTTTCTCGATGCCGGCGCTTAAAGACCGCGCTGCTGCATGAGGTTGACTGGACGCCAATGGATAAGTTTCGTCGAGAAGCATCTTCTAATCCCTGTACACAATACACTCAAAGGGAGCCCGCTAGGGCTATAAATACTAACGTAACGCGAGGCAGGCAAAGTCCTTGGTTTCAAGATAATTGCAAGCCTTACGCGCGGCATTCTTATTGGTAAAACCGGCGAAACGCGCACGGTGTAGAGTTTGTCCGCGGCTGATGACCGGCTCCGTAAACGGTACCTTGCCGCGCAGATAGCTGGTGCCAACATTCATGGCATTTCCTAGAAGAATGTTTGCAGCTTCTTCGCTTGGAACAGCACCAATCTGGATCTGCCAACCATCGGGTAGATCGGTTTTATCATAATCATCAGCACTGCCGATTTCGGGCTCATTTGAAGAAGCGGTACGCGCCACGCTCGCCGTCACAATCTCATCAGGACGGATTTGCGGGATGCGTTTGCCTTCGGCTGCTGCTGCTGCAACATCACGTGCACGGGGCAGTGGTACGTTACGGCTGGCCACCAATGGCGCGACGCGGCGTCCCGTTGTTGCCGATTTCAGAAAACGTCCGATCAAATTCTTCATATGGGCATCACGGGACTTACCGGTGCGCCCACCCATGACCACGGCGACAATGTGCCGCCCATCGCGCTTGACGGAGGTTACCAGGTTGAAGCCCGAGGCGCGGATATACCCGGTTTTGATACCGTCTACGCCTTTAACCGTTCCGAGCAGGCGGTTGTGATTGCGATAGTTCTTGCCCTTATAGGAGAAAGAACGGGTTGAGAAATATTTGTAGTATTTCGGGTAGCGGTCCTGAATGGCCATGCCGAGGCGCGCCATGTCACGGGCGGTTGTGCGTTGTCCGCTGTTTGGCAGGCCTGACGCGTTTTTGAAGGTTGTCTTTTTCATGCCAATGCCACGGGCGGCTTTGGTCATCTTGATGGCAAACTTGCTTTCAGTGCCGCCAATGTGCTCGGCGATAACAACAGCAACATCATTGGCCGACTTGGTGACCAGCGCGCTGATGGCATCCTTTACCCGGATTGTGCTGCCTGCTTTCAAAGCAAGCTTGGAAGGTGCCTGACCGGCAGCACGCTTCGACACTTTCATCCTGGTGTTCAGGCTAACGCGACCGGCATCCAATTCACCAAACAACATGTAAAGGGTCATGATTTTGGTCAGGGAAGCGGGGTAGCGAAGATTATCTGCATTATCTGAATAGAGCGTCTTGCCGGACTTCACATCAACCACAATTCCAGCATATTTCGAATTGGCATTTGCTGTTGTGGTGACCGATAGGGAGGCTGTCAGACTGATCAGAAAAGCTGTGAAAACTGCTTTTCCCAGACTTGTGATCCCAAGACCCTTGGTCGCATTGATTAGCCGGGAGTACATATACACTTGCACGACTTGCACCCATTTGTTGGCAGTCAGAAATTTGTGTGTTTGCTTAGGCCAGTGATGGTCCCATCAAAATGGCCCAATCATGGCAACACGCCATTCCGCTGCGAGATCGTTCAAATTTTCATCAATTTAAGAAAAACAGGGTTACGAAACCGTAAAGCTTTCAAAATTTTTCTGATTCAGGTTGCACTCACCTCTGATTGCACCGGGAAATTTGAAGTGAAAATGGCTGTTCAATTGACGTGCTAAGGGTCCGGAAAACAATTTTTGTGCGCTGCACAAAAATTGCTGGACATTTTATGCTGCACTGCATATATGTGTGATCAGGAACAAACATCTACTGCGCGATAGAAGGACCATTTATTATGATGCAGAACATTGACGACATCCAGAAACTGGCAAAAGAAAACATGGAACAGGCAACAGAAAATCTGTCGGAAGTTTCCAAAACAGTTCAGGCCATTGCTACCGAGACTGCAGACTATGCCAAAAAGTCTTTTGAAGACGGCACAAAGGCTGCAGAAAAAGTTTTCGGCGCGAAAAGCTTTGACAAATTCATGGAAGCTCAGGGCGATTACGCAAAGAACGCCTATGAAGCTCACGTTAGTGAAATGAATAAGCTCGGCGAAATGTTCATGGATTTGTCAAAAACCATGTACAGCCCAGTTGAAACTGCTCTTGCACGTATCAACAAGTAAGGTGCCTCCCGCTTTACAACGCGATTTGGCCGGCCTTTAGGCTGGTCTGGAAAAGCCAATCCCTCGGGGTTGGCTTTTTGCGTTGCCGGGGTCCTTTTAATCCGGCACCCGACCCCTATATTACTATTCCTGTGAGGCAGGCCGAATGCCGTCTGTCAAATTGTCTCAGACAGACCCTTGGCATGTCTTCATGAAACCATGTACGCTCTCGATAGCAGAATAACGGATTTAATGCGTTTTGACTCAGACAGGAAAGCTGACCGATGGTATTGTGTCAGCGAACCAGAAATCCGGAAGCCAATGCATATCCGAAAGCCTGTGCAAATTGTACGACCAACGATAAACAGCAGCGATTTTATTATGTCCAACCCCAATCGCGGCAGCTCAGATGATGATCGTAACAACGACTCCGATACCGTCGTTGTTACAAAAACAAAGCCGAAGGTTAAAAAGCCAAGCCTTTACAGGGTTTTGCTTCTAAACGATGATTTTACACCGATGGAATTCGTCGTGCACGTGTTGCAAGGTTTCTTCAATAAAAATCAGGAAGAGGCCACATTGATCATGCTTCATGTGCATCAAAATGGCGTCGGCGAATGCGGTGTGTTCACCTTTGAAGTGGCCGAAACCAAGGTGACGCAGGTTATGGACCTTGCAGCTAAGCACCAGCATCCGCTGCAATGTGTTATGGAAAAGAAGTGAGGATTTAACTTGCCGTCCTTTTCAAGAAGTTTGGAAAAAGCTCTCCACAACGCTCTGGCCCAGGCCAATGAGCGGCGTCAGGAATATGCAACGCTGGAGCATCTGCTTCACGCGCTGACCAATGACGCTGATGCGGCAGCTGTTATGCGTGCCTGCGGGGTGGATCTTGATCTGCTTCGACGCAATCTAATGGAATATATCGACACCGAACTGAGCAATCTAATTGCCGATGCGGATGTGGATACAAAGCCCACATCGGGGTTCCAGCGTGTCATTCAGCGTGCTGTCATCCATGTTCAATCCTCCGGTCGCGAAGAAGTGACGGGGGCCAATGTTCTGGTTGCCATATTTGCCGAGCGGGAAAGCCATGCGGCTTACTTCCTGCAGGAGCAGGATATGACCCGCTATGATGCTGTGAACTATATCAGTCACGGCATAGCCAAGCGGCCTGGCATGTCTGAGCCTCGCCCGGTTACGGGCGCTGAGGATGAAGATGCGACAACAGTTGAGTCTGAAGAGGCGGACGAGAAAAAGACGCCCGACGCTTTGTCAGCCTATTGTGTGGACCTCAATGAAAAGGCGGCCAATGGCAAAGTTGATCCGCTGATCGGACGTGATAGCGAAGTGCAACGTGTTGTGCAGGTGCTGTGCCGCCGACAAAAGAACAACCCGCTGCTGGTGGGCGACCCCGGCGTCGGCAAGACCGCCATCGCTGAAGGGCTTGCCAAGCGCATTGTCGATGGCGATGTGCCGGAAGTGTTGCTGGCTGCAACGGTATTCTCACTTGATATGGGTACGCTGCTTGCGGGAACGCGCTATCGCGGGGACTTTGAAGAGCGCCTCAAGCAGGTCATGAAAGAGATTGAAGAATATGATGGCGCAATCCTCTTCATTGACGAAATTCATACGGTTATCGGCGCTGGCGCAACCTCTGGCGGAGCGATGGATGCGTCCAATTTGCTGAAACCGGCTCTGGCGGCTGGCGCCATGCGGTGCATAGGGTCGACCACCTATAAGGAATACCGCCAGTTCTTCGAGAAGGATCGCGCTTTGGTGCGCCGGTTCCAGAAAATCGATGTCAACGAGCCGAGCATCCCGGATAC
>CAZOCA010000041.1:8051-10956 GCA_964578105.1 uncultured Pararhizobium sp. | reverse complement strand
TTTCAGCCAGCATCATCCGCCTGCATTTTCCGCGTTGCAAGGATCTTGCGGTCACGTAGCGCCTGCTTTTTGGGGATGTCCTTCACCGGCGTATGCGTGCACAGCCATTCATGGATTTCCGTTGCTTGCTGCGGGCTCCAATCATAGTCAGTCTTCGCCTCCGCTCCCATACGTCGCATCATGGGACCCAGCTGGTCAACGAAACCCTGAAAGCCATCTTTTGCATTGAGATGGGCTGTCATGAATGGACCGATTGAAGCCCACCTTAGTGCCAACCCATCGGTCATGACACGGTCAACATCCTCAGCAGTACAATACCCCTCGCCGATCAAATGCATGGCTTCGGCCACCAGGGTGTATTGCAAGCGATTGAGCAAGAACCCCTCAATCTCCTTCTTGACGACGACCGGCGCCATTCCGGCAGCAGTGAGCAATTCGTGGGCGGCATCAATTGTCTTTTGGCTGGTAATCCCCGAACCGCACAGTTCAACAAGCGGGATGTGTGAAGGTGGATTGACGGGATGTGCAACCAAAGCGCGTTCCGGGTGCGCAAGTTCGGTCAAAAATGTCGAGCCAGGGAGCGCTGATGTGGATGAGGCCAAAATTGCATCGGGAGACGCACTTTGAGCGATCTCAGCAAAGGCTTTGCGCTTTATGTCGACATCTTCCCGCACGCTTTCCTGAACGTAATATGCGCCTTCGACGGCTGCGGCAATTGACGGCGCATCAGTAATTCGATCCGCAGCTTGATCGGCGCTGGCGCCGGTCGGCATGCTGGCTTCCAGATCGGCGATGATCTGACGCGCACGGGGCAGCGCAAAATTACTGACAATGTCAGGCTGTGCATCATGAAGCGACACATCATGGCCTGCCCGTGCGAACACAGCAGCCCAGGCACTGCCCACCGTTCCAGCCCCAATACAAGCGATTTTAGCCATTACAAATACTCCTCACACGGTTAGTCACGCGCCCATTTTTTCTCGAAATCCCAGACCTCTTGAAAGCCAATCAACTGATTAAACTCAGCAAAGTCAAACAACTCCAGATTGGGCGAATTTGAAGTCCCTTCGGTTTTGAGAACCGTCAGGGCGTGCTCAGCCGCAGCCGCGGCTGCGAGGCCTGTAATTGAGGGAAAGATGGCCATCTGGTAGCCGATTTCTTCAAGTTGGCTTGCAGAGCGAATGGGTGTTTTACCACCATCTGCCATGTTCGCCATCATCGGCTTTTCAATACGGGAACAAGCGTCACGCATTTCCGCCTCGCTTTCCAATGCTTCGACAAAAACGACATCTGCCCCAGCATCCTGAAATGCCAGCCCTCGTGCAACCGCGCCCTCATAACCCTCAACTTGCCGAGCGTCTGTACGCGCAATAATCAGGGTTTCTTCCGGATTGGCGCGTGCAGCGCATGCAACCTTGATTTTATCAAGCATCTCCTGAAGCGGGATCACGCGCTTATTGGGCGTATGACCACATTTTTTCGGAAACTCCTGATCTTCAATCTGGATCGCGATGGCGCCTGCCTGTTCGTATCCCCGTATTGTGTGATCGACGTTTAAAAGCCCGCCGTAACCAGTGTCGGCATCGGCGATAACACTTGCATTGACCGTACGGCAAAGTGTTGCGACCCGCTCGCGCATCTCGGTGTATGTGGTAATTCCGGCATCAGGCAGGCCCTGCGCGGATGCGGTACCCCAAAAGCCTGACGAATAGACGAAGTCAAAACCAACCTTGTTGGCCACAACCGCCGTGATCATGTCATGAATACCTGGTGCGGCAACAAATTTTCCGGCGTCGAGCGCCTTTCTCAGACTGGGCCGGGTCATTTTGATGCTCCGATTTTATTCAAATAATCCACAATTGTGCCTTCACTTTCGACGTCACCATATTTTGCATCCATATCAAACAGATTGGCCTCATGCGGAGCGCTGTGCCGATCACCGACGCCTTCCCGGGCGATAATGGGAATGAAGCCGTGAGAGCTGCAATCCACGCATGTAGCGCGCACGCATCCGCTGGTGCTCAGACCGGTATGAATCAATGTATCAATGCCCCATGTCGTCAGGGTCGAGGCGAGTGAGGTTCCGAAAAAAGCGCTGGGGTACTGCTTGGAGATAACAAGCTCATCTGCACCAACGGCAAGCCCTTCCGGCCAATTGCCCATGGGATTGCCACTCACGAAATTACGGAGAGGCTTGGCTTTTTGGAAAAACCGCCCCCCATCCAAACCATCATGCTGATAAGTGACATTGGTATAGATCACTGGAACCTTGTTGGCGCGCGCAACCTCTCGAATACGCAATGCGGAGCTTAGCGCATCTTCGACCCCGGCATAGAGTTCGCACTCCGGATCAAAATAAGCCTGTACAAAGTCAATCATGATCAGCGCAGGCCTTGTGCCGAACCCAATGCGGTTGCCATAGGCGCGCCGATAATTTTCTTCTAGCTCTGCTGTGTCATTCATCTCAGATACGGCCTCATTTCTTAAGGTTAGCTAACTGGTCGGCACGGCCGACGATCCAAGGTGTCTGAACTTTACGCTGTGCTTCGAAAGCCTCAATTGCCTCACTGTCTTCAGCAAGAACCATCTCAATTTCATCAAGTCCCAGAAGCAGCGCCCGCTTGCCATACGGATCAACGGAAAAGTCAATCTCTGCGCCCGATTGGAGGCGAAGGTGCTGGGCAGAAAGGTCGACAAAAATTTCTTCTTCCCCAAGCGACGCGGCCTCAACTGCCGACATCTCATCGCCATCCAACTGAATAGGCAGCACACCGTTTTTAAAGCAATTAGAGAAGAATATTTCACCAAAGCTGCGCGCAATCACACACCGTATACCAAGATCAGCCAAGGCCCATACGGCTTGCTCCCGACTTGATCCAATGCCGAAATTCAGCCCTGCTACTAG
>CAZOCA010000041.1:0-8041 GCA_964578105.1 uncultured Pararhizobium sp. | reverse complement strand
TGAAGGGCGCTTGATCGAGAACGAAATCAGATTTGAGCCCTCGCCGCTTTTCGTTGAAGGCGTATTTTCCCAAGCCCTTTTTTTCCAAAATTAGTAGAAACCGCGCAGGGAAAATAATGTCGGTATCGACATTGTTCGACAAGAGAGGGGCCGCAACGCTGGAGAATGGTGTCAGTTGTTCCATTACGCTTAAATCAGCTCTCTGACATCTGTCAGACGACCGGTTACAGCTGCTGCTGCGGCCATTTGCGGACTCATCAAATGCGTGCGCCCGCCAAGCCCCTGACGTCCCTCGAAATTGCGGTTCGATGTTGACGCGCAGCGCTCGCCTTCGGACAGTCGATCATCATTCATGCCAACGCACATGGAACACCCGGCGTCGCGCCATTCAAATCCAGCGTCACGGAAGATGATATCCAAGCCCTCCGCCTCCGCCGCGATCCGGGTTGTGGCGGACCCGGGCACAACAATGGCTGCTACACCCTGCGCGACTGTCCGGTCTTTCACCACAGAGGCTGCAGACCGCAGGTCTTCTAACCGACCGTTGGTGCACGAGCCGATAAAGACCCGCTCAATTGTCACGTCCTCCAGCGCGGTGCCTGGGGTCAGCGCCATATAGGATAGGCTTTTGGTCAAGCGTTCGCGTTGCAGCCGATCCGGCTCGTCATTAGGATCAGGAATTCGCCCGGTAACCGGCAGCGTCTGATCCGGGCTCGTGCCCCAGGATATCTGGGGTGCCAGCTCTGACACATTGAGGCTTACTTCCCGCGCAAAAGCCGCATCGCTATCACTTTTCATATTAGCCCAGTCAGCAATCGCAGCCTGCCAATCAGCGCCTTTGGGTGCGAGCGCACGGTCCTTTACGTAGTCAACAGTCTTGTCATCAACAGCGACCAGTCCAACGCGGCTCCCCGCTTCGATGGCCATGTTGCACAATGTCATTCGGGCCTCCATCGACATCGCGTCAACCGCCGATCCAGTGAACTCCAGTGCATAACCAATGCCGCCACCGGCGCCGATCTGCGCAATCAACGCAAGAAGAACATCCTTGACCGTGATACCTTTACCCATGGTGCCATCAAGATTTACGCGCATACTCTTTTGTTTACGCTGCCGAAGCGTCTGCGTTGCAAAAACCATGGCGCATTCACTGGCCCCAATTCCGAAGGCGATAGATCCAAAAGCGCCATGTGTGCAGGTGTGACTATCGCCGCAAACCAGGATCGTGCCCGGCAGCGTGAAACCCAATTCCGGGCCGATGAGATGCACGATACCGTGCCGATCATCATCCACGGGAATATATGGCATGGCGTGATGGGCCGTATTTTTTTTCAATCGCGCGATCTGTCTGGCGGCCAGACTCTCCGCCAACATGTTATCGCGGTGTTTGGTGGGAATTGCATGGTCAGCGACGGCAATATGAGCCTCCGGGCACCGCACTTTCCATTGCTTTTCTTCCAGAATTGCGAAGGCTTGCGGGCTGGAAACCTCTTGCACCAAATGACGGTCAACATAGATCAGCGCGTCGCCACCTGGATAGGTTTTTACCACATGCGATGCCCAGATTTTGTCGTACAAGGTCTGCCCTGCCATCGAATCTACATCTTTCTTTGTGTGGTCGGCTTTGCTTACCCGGAGCGGAATCAAATGCATATCGGGTGGAAATTTCGATTGAACTTTCGAAGATGATACTGTTTAATGAATACGTATTCAAGAGTTAAACGCTCTCCATATTCCAAGAGCAATGAAACGGCGGGAGAAAATATTATGAGGCTAGGTGTCGATGTTGGCGGGACGTTCACCGACCTGCTATTGCAGGATGATACGTCTGGAAAAACCTATCGCGCAAAGACGCCCTCGACCCCCGAGGATCAGTCGATCGGTGTCGCAACCGGTATCAAGCTGATCTGTGAAAAGGCCGGTATTTCTCCCGCTGATATTTCCGTGGTCTTGCATGGGACGACAGTCGCGACCAATGCAGTGCTTGAGGGCAAAGGTGCCAGGGTTGGATTGCTGGTAACCGAGGGATTTGAATACACCCTGCACTTGGCAAAATCATGGACACCCGGCCCCTTGTTCGGTTGGATCGTGATGGAGAAACCCGAGCCTCTGGCCAGCCTTCAGGATACACGTGGCATTCCTCAGCGCATGGACGCGCGCGGCAATATTGTCCGTGAACTGGACGTCGAGAAATCAAAAGCTTTGATCGAAGATTTGTGTAACTCAGGCATTGAGGCTCTGACAATTTCGCTCATACATTCCTATGCCAATGATGCGCATGAGCGCGCATTGCGCGATATGGTACATGAATGCAATCCCGATATTCAGGTCTCACTTTCATCTGAGATCTTGCCAGAATTCCGGGAATATGACCGGGCAATAACCACAGTAATGAATGATTATGTCCGCCCGATCATGACGCGCTATCTCTCACGTATTGAAGAGCGATTGGCCGCAGAAGGCGTTACAGCCAAGCTGCATATCGTGCGTTCAGACGGTGGGTTGATGAGTGCATCCGCTGCTGCAGACCGCCCCGTGCACACTGTGCTGTCCGGTCCGGCAGGCGGCGTAACAGCCACCGCGATGACCGCGAGGCGCACCGGACTTAAAAAACTATTGGCTTTTGATATGGGCGGCACCTCAACCGATGTGTCTGTGATTATTGACGGCGAAACCATGATTTCCCGGTCAACCGAGATCGGGTCATTCCCGGCGAAGGTCCCGACCCTTGACGTGCGCAGTGTGGGCGCCGGAGGTGGCTCTATTGCGGAACTGGCCGAACTCACCAAGTCTTTGCGCGTTGGCCCGCGCAGTGCTGGCGCCATGCCCGGACCTGTCGCCTACGGTCATGGTGGCACGGAACCCACGGTTAGTGACGCCAATGTGGTGCTAGGCTATTTGCCGTCAAAACTTCTTGGCGGTGAGATGGAATTGAACGTCAAAGACGCACGGAAGGCCGTCGCTGATATTGGTGCAGAAATCGATCTCTCGCCAGAAGATGCAGCGGAAGGCATCTTGCAAATCGCCAACGAAGTCATGCTGGGTGCTCTGCGGGTCATCACTGTGCAGCGCGGACTGGATCCACGCGATTTCGGCATCGTCGCATTTGGCGGCGCGGGGCCTTTGCACGCCAATGCCATGGCACGGTTGCTGGGTTGCTATCCCGTTGTTGTACCATCCAACCCCGGTGTGCTTTCGGCTCTTGGCTTCCTGGAGGCAGAGTTCAAAAACGAATTTGTCCGCACTCTCATCCGCTCTGGCAGCGGTATTGATGAGGCACAAATCTGGCAAAGCTTTGCCACACTGAGTGACAGCGCCCTCGCCTGGCTGGTTGAACAGGAAGTGCAGGAGATTGATCGCGGAATAAGCTATGCGGTCGATCTGCGTTATGAACAACAGGGCTTTGAAGTCAGCATCAAGGTACCGGCGGACCTTATTGAGAACAAATCTGGTCTGGAAACCGTACTGGATGATTTCCATGAGACGCATGAACAGCTTTATGGCGTTCGCTTTGACTTGCCGATTGAACTGGTCGCGTTGCGAGCCGTTGCCACTGGCGCCACTCCACCCGTGATCACGGCGCTCCCCGAAGGCGGTACAACGGACATTGGCCTTGCAACAATGGAAGTGGGCAAGGCCTATTTTGGCGGCGATTGGCATGACACGCCGCACATTGATCGTGACAAGCTTGCACCGGGCGCACGGATCGAAGGCCCTGCCATTATTCGGCAGTATGACACCACAACGGTACTCTTGCCGGACCACCACGCAATTGTTGACGATCAAAGCAATATGCTGATCTGGCCAAATGCGAAGGGAGAATAGACATGACAATCAAGATTGATCCCATCACCCTCGACCTGATTGAAAACGCGCTTCTGAATGCCCGCTTTGAAATGGACAGCGTAGTTGTCCGCGTGGCGCTTTCTCCCGTGATCCGAGAGCAACATGACGAGTTCCCGATGATCTGCAACGAGCGCGGTCAGATGGTCGTCGGGCAGTTCGGTTCCTACATTCCAGGCATCGTCGAACAGTATGGGGACGATATTCACGAAGGCGATATCTTCGTGTGGAACGATCCCTATGCCTGCAAAGGTTCCATTTCGCACAACAATGACTGGTGCGTGATGATGCCGATCTTCCACAAAGGCATTCATGTCGGTTTCAGCTCTATCTTTGGGCATATGGTCGATGTTGGCGGCACTGTTCCGGGGTCCATGCCCTCAGATGCCCGCACAATCTGGGAGGAAGGCCTGCGTATTCCGCCCGTAAAAATCTACGCCAAGGGTCAGGTCAACCAGGGCGTGCTGGACATCATGCTCAACAACACCCGCACACCTGATATGAACCGGGCCGACTTGATGGCCTTGATTGCCGGGTGCCGGACGGCCGCGAAGCGGGTCAATGAAATTTGCGACCGTTTTGGCCGCGATACCTATATGGCCGCGTGCGACATGCTGCTTGATCGGACGCGTGAAGCGATGAAGGTTCTGATCGACAAGTATATTTCCAGAGAACCTGTTTCGTTTACAGACTATGTTGATGATGATGGCTTGGGGAACGGGCCATTCAAAATGCATCTGTCGATCTATCGGCGTGGTGACATAGCGGTGTTTGACTGGACGGGAACCGACGATCAGGCTGAGGGCCCGATCAACTTCCATATCCATGAAGGCCTCTGCAAGCTGTTCTTCGGCGTTTACATGATCATGGCCTTTGATCCAAAGATCATGTTCAATGAAGGGTTCTATGACCTGTTTGAAGTCATCCTGCCCGAAGGCAGCCTGTTAAATCCAAGATTTCCGGCTGCGCTGTCCAACCGTCTTAACACCCATACGCGGTTCTTCGATTGCCAAGCCGGCGCGTTGGGTCAGAAAGCCCCCCATCTGTCGATGGCTGCGGGTTACGGCACCAGCCCTCACTTCATCTTCACCGGGCATGACAAGAACGGCAAATATTTCCAGCTGATGGAATTGTTGTTTGGCGGCGTGCCTGGCCGACCACTTGGTGACGGTTTTGATGGACATGCATGGTGGCCTTTGTTCAGCGCCACACCAATCGAGTACATCGAGAACTATTATCCGGTTCTGGTCGAAAGCTATCGCCCGGTCAAAGATGCCGGTGGTGCAGGACTGCACCGCGGTGGAGCGGGCATTGAGAAAGTCTATCGCCTGCTGGAGGCTGGAACGATTTCAATTCATGATGACCGTGAAACCGTACCACCATGGGGTATCAATGGCGGGTTACACGGCGGCACATCCAGCAAATGGCTGCAAAAGGCAGGCAGTGATACACCTGAACGTATCAAGTCGAAGCTCGACAATTTGCCGGTAGAACCTGGCGACAAGGTGATATTCATCACCGCCGGGTCCGGTGGTTGGGGTGACCCACTTGACCGAGATACGAAAAAGGTTCGCAAAGATGTGTTATCGGATCTCGTATCAATTGAACGCGCTAAAACCGATTATGGTGTTGTTATCACAACAGATAATGAGGTTGACGCTGCAGCCACAGACGCTTTGCGTGCAAAAATGAAGTCAGACCGAGGTGAAATTGAACCTTTTGATTTCGGCTTTATTCCTGGCGTGCACGAAGCGGCTGAATGATTAACGTTTACTCCCTCCCCCGACCTATCTGAGGACTCAAGTATTCGTGCCGGGAACAGTTTTTCCCGGCACGAATGTCCCGGCCAATAAATGATCAGTCTGTGTCATCGGATCCTTTTCGTCGACTTCGTCCGACATGCTGGTTTGATCCAGAAGCTCAAGTGTCTTTTCAACCATCTCTTCAATCGGCTGTCGGATGGTGGTGAGTTGATAGGCAGCCAACTGCCCCGGGCGAATACCGTCAAAACCTGCCAACATGACATCCTCTGGAATGCGCAGCTTGAACACGTCGCGTAGCGCATCGGCACAGCCCATTGCCATGATATCATTCACGGCAAATATTGCATCCGGACGTTGAATCTCCTCGTCTGCAAACCTTTCGCTGATCGTGTCAAACGCACCACTGTAACTGGAGCCACCATCAATCTCCTCGATGGCATCAGGCAACACTTTCAGACTCTCCAGCTTGTCTCTGAACCCCTTCACGCGGTTGCGACTGGTCGAACCCTGAGGGTCTCCCCGGACAATCAAATAGCGACGCGCGCCCGCGTCATGCATCGTTTGAGCCAAAATTCCACTGCCAGTTATACTGTTGCAAAGCACTGCGTTCAGCGCGTGGTCGGCTGTGCTGCGGTTAAACAGCGTGATGGGAATACCCACACCTTGGCTGAGGCTGACGAGATCTGAAGAGAGATGTGCAGAGGTCACCACCACACCGTCGACGTGATATCGCAACGCCCGCATCAACACATCATCGCAATCACGCCCATCGGCGACGGAGAACACCAAAACCTGTCGCCCTGTCGCTTGGAGACGATTAATAAAGATCTCTAAGCTCTCGGCATAAAAGGGATTATTCATGTCCCCCACGATAACAGCCACAATGTTGCTATGGGCCCTCGACAGACTACTGGCGATGGAGTTCGGTAGATAATTCAGCTGTTTTGCAGCGGCTAATACGCGATCACGTTTGTCTTTTGCGATACTCGCAGAAGGCGTAAAGGCGCGGGACACCGTGGGTTGAGAAACACCCGCCAGCTTTGCGACTACATGTGAGGTTACCCGGTTTGGCTTGCGCTTCATTTCATGTCCGTTTTTGAGGCCATCAATTGTTTTTAAGTAAACGATTGACACCTAGCACACAAATGCGGAAATATGTGAATACGTATTCAAAGTTAATGGTGGCACGTTCGTTTTACTCGCATGCGCCACACAACCACGGGAGAGTTTGATGAATAGAATTTCAAAAGCGTCTGGAATCGCCACGGCGTTGGCGGTTGCACTCGCAATACCCAGCGCGTTCGCGCAAAGCGCAGATGATGGGATTGCGCGGGCAACCGAACGCCTCAGCGCCTATTCGAATTTGCCAGTATTCACGGCACCCGGCGAACCGTTTGATATTCGTGCCTGCGCCGCTGATAAGAAAATGCTCTCGATTCCCAACAGCAGCGCCAATCCCTTCCTGAAGGGCATCATCGAGCGGATGAAAGCTGTTGGTGAGGATATTGGGTTGGAAGTTGTGGAATGGGAAAATCAGGGCCAGCCCAATCAGTGGGTTCAAGGTTTTGACTTTGCCGTTCGTAACGAATTTCACGTTATCAACCTGATCTCAGGCATTTCACCGGATACGGTTGAGCCACAGATTCGTGCCGCGAATGAAGCCGGTCTCAAGACGATGACATCACATTTCTACTATCCATCGTTAGAACAAAACCCGCTGATATCAAGCGCGCTGCCTATCGGCTTTAACGAAATCGGTAAAATCCTGGCAAACTGGGCCACGGTAAATACTGACGGTGAAGCCAAAATAGCGCTTGTCGTATCACGCGATGTGCCACCAACCATTCCTCTCGTTGATGGGATTATGAGCGAATTGGCCGAGAATTGCCCGAATTGCGAAATTGTCCGCGAGATCAATGTGGGCGTTGCCGAATGGGGTACAAAAATCCAACCATCGGTCCAGTCTGCTTTGCAAGCCCACCCAGAGATTAACCTGGTAATCCCGATTTACGACTCCATGTCCCAGTTCGTGATTCCTGCCCTGCGGCTGGCCGGTAAGCTTGGCGATGTTAAAGTTGCTACCTTCAACGGCACACCTTTCGTGCTCGACTTTATTCAACAAGGCTATGTCGACATGAATATCGGCGAAAGTCTTGACTGGATTGCCTATGCGACAATCGACGGTCATATGCGCGACCTTTGTGACTTGCCGGTGCCCGATAAGCTGAACGTGCCATTCTATATCTTCAACGATGACAATGTTGCTGATGCTGGCACACCAGCTCAGTTTGATACTGGCTATGGCGACGCATATGTGACAGGTTTCCGGACATTGTGGGGTCTGGAATAAGAGTAATGGTGGCTGCGGAAGCTTCGGTTTCAATTGGCTTGAACGGGGCGGCGTCTTCGACGCCGCCCACGCTTAGTCTTAAAAA
>CAZOCA010000040.1:0-11157 GCA_964578105.1 uncultured Pararhizobium sp. | reverse complement strand
ACGGGTTTTGCCCGTCACCGCCATAAAAGCGGTATTTACATCTCTGGCATCAGAATGATCAATCGCAGTGAAAGCGACGATAAAGCCAAACAATAGGGACCGTTTCAAGTATTTCATGGACTCTGACCTAAGTTTCAATCAAGATCAGAATACAGGCCATGATTTTACATCACGCCAAAAATCAGATGTACTTTTAAATCTAATTTATTGATAATTTTATTTAAATTTTTAACAGGACTTTAACCACAAAATCGCCGGTTATCCGTCGCGACCACCCTCAAATACAGTAAGGTGCTGGATCCGTTTTTCCGTTGTCACCAATGGGACAACATTAAAATTGGGCACCTGCACTTCACTGTCAGGCTCAAGGCTGTCTGTGTAGCGCTGGGGCAGGACAGGTTCGTTTTGGGTCCGACGCCGCCCAAATTGCCGCTCAATCATAGCCTGCAATTCTGCAATGCCTCGCGGAATGTCCGGATCAGCAATGCCGCCAAAACCATGAAGCGGCTGCCCAGTGGATGGGCGCAGTGAGACATGGTGCGTGGAAACTGAAAGCCCGGCAAGTTCCTGCATTGCAGCTTTATTGCCTGCGCTTATGATTCTGGCAGACAAAATACTGTTTCGTACAATTGGATCGCGCCCCAACCAAACCGGCTCGTCGAGTGTGACGCAGGCACCAATAAGCCGTGAGCAGCTGCCAGCTATCTTTTTTAGAGGCAATACAATCCATTGCTGTTCAACAGTGCGGCCCTGGGCACTTGTTCCCAGAATTTCTGCTTTGAAAATGGTCCCTTTTTCGGCCACCTGAGTCAGCGCGATCTGCATTTTTCGCCGATCCAGGTCGGCGAAATGGGCCAAGGGTCTCTGACCTTTCAACTCACGACGCGCATTCTGACATAACAATGTGCCTGCAAGACGGTAGTAAAAACGACCATTGGCGTTGCGCTCCAGCAGGAAAACCTCTGGCAAAATACCACGGATATCGCCGGGATGAATATCAGCCCGTGCCGGGGCAGCTAACGCCCCACGCTGTCGATCCCAATAATTGAATAAGGCGCGAATGGTTGGGTGGTTCATAAAAAAAGCGCTCTATCCTGTAAGTGTGCAATGGCTAACAATGTCTTAACAGGATTTTTAAAGCTCTGTGGGGGCAGATAGGCAATATAGTTAATGTCGCGCCGGTCTGTGGATTACCGATCAAAGCGCTGCCCCAATTCGGCATCGCAGGGTTTGTATTCCACAGATCAAAGGCTATCTATGGCCCCATGGAGAATCAACAACACACCCCGCCCGCGGACAGCACACGCGCCATCAATGCGCCGAATGTAATCATTGGCCTGACGGCACTTTTCCTTGGCATTCACGCTGGTATTGGCCTTTTGTCAGAGCAAAGCTACGTCAATGTACTGATCCGCTTTAGCTTCATTCCTGCGCGGTACGATGGGCTTCTGGAACTCCCTGGCTCACCTTATTCCGAGTGGATCAGCCCTTTAAGCTATGCCCTGCTTCACGGCAGTTGGCTTCATGTTCTGACGAATTCCATCTGGATGCTGGCCTTCGGCAGCGCATTGGCATGGCGCTTTGGCACAAAACGGTTTTTGCTGTTCTCTGCTTTGTGCGCAATTGCAGGTGCAGGTGTGCATTTTCTGGCACACCCAACATCACTGACACCAACCGTAGGGGCGTCTGCGGCAATTTCGGGGCATATGGCGGCAGTTGCGCGCTTCGCGTTCAGCGCAGGTGGTCCCCTCGCCCGGTCTCCCCTTCGGCGCAGCCAGACCGATTTCATGCGCCCTGCCGAGCCCTTCTCCGCTGTGCTGCGCAACCGATCTGCGCTGACATTCATCGGAATCTGGTTTGCAATGAATCTGTTGTTCGGACTGACTGGCGGCGGCCTTGGTGAGGACGGTGCGCGAATCGCATGGGAAGCCCATCTGGGCGGGTTCCTGGCTGGCCTTTTGCTGTTTCCAATCCTTGACCCCATCTCTAGGAAAGGCTGAATCTCCCTGCGCAACACTCGGAAAGGTTGCGTGACTTGCTCATTTTGACATTTCGTCGCACAATTTGTGTCCAGCTCGCTTATGGCGACACAAAGAGAGACGGGAGGACGACATGACAATTGCTTCTATTTTAGGTTCAAAAGGCAGCGATGTATTTACAATCACTCTGCCCAAAACACTTTTGGACGTTTGCTCCACACTGCGTGAACACCGTATCGGCGCAATTCTGATCGTGGACGACAAGGGCAAACTGGCTGGCATTCTGTCTGAACGTGATATTGTGCGAAGGATTGCGGACCACGGACCCGATGCATTGCAGGCCGATACGTCGGAGTGCATGACATCAAACGTCGTGACCTGTTCCCTTCAGGACACCATCCAGACGGCGATGGCCCGCATGAGCGAGGGCCGCTTCCGCCACATCCCAGTTGTGGAGAATGACGAACTGGTGGGAATGGTCTCAATTGGCGATCTGGTCAAACGGCGCATTGCAGATGCTGAACGCGAAGCCGAAGATTTGAAGAATTACCTCTACGCCAGTTGAAGCCAAGACATATCAACCGATAGAGTATCCGCGACGGGTCAGACAGCAAGACCCGTCGCGTAAATGCTCAGCGGCGCACAGAACGCCTTTGTTCGCGCGTTTCCTGCCGCAGGATGTACATGCTGGCGCCAACAATGAGCGCTGCCCCTATCCACAAATTGCCGCTTGGAACAAACTGGAATGCAAGCCAGCCAAAAAGCACGTTCAGCGGAAGTTTCAAATGATCAAAGGGCTGCACATAGGAAGCATCTGACACAGCATAGGCTCGTGTCAGTGCCAATTGGGCCAGCGCGGTCAAGCCGCCAGCCAGCAAGATCAGCCAAAACGCTGTACCAGTTGGCACAACGAACCCTTCGACACCTGCAAATACCGCATTAATCGGTGTCAGCAAGACCAGAAGATAGGCAGTCACTGTATCGGGTGCTTCCGTTTTCGTGAGGCGCTTGGTCAAAAGTGAGACAAAGGCCCAGAGTGCTGCCGCTGCAAGTGGATAGAGCGCAGCAACGGTAAAACTATCGGACCAGGGCGCAAGGATGATCATACCGCCGGCAAATCCAATCAATGTCGCAAGCCAGCGCTGCAGGCTGACGCTTTCTCGCAAAAATAGAGATGCGCCGATTGTGACAAAAAACGGCGAGGTCATGATAAGGGCAATTGCCTGCCAGATCGGCACGTATTTAAGGCCCAGCACCCAAAGCTGCACGCCCGCAGCGGCAGCCAGAACCCTCAGGATATGCAGCGCCATGTTTTCGGTCGCAAAGCTCTTCCAACCCAGCCGTGCCAACCATGTTCCGCCAAGTATCAAAGCAATGGCATATTGCCAGAACGCCACAGATGAAGATGGCAATCCATAATGCATCGCAGCGCCCTGCACTGAAATATTGACGAGCGCGAACAAAACGCCCGCGAAAACCATATAGGCAGCACCGATGAGGGCGGGTGAAGCCCCGTTCTTGATGAGCAATTGATTCATTACGTCTTTCCCCGTTTCAGAACAGAATCAGGGCGCGCAAAAGATTCCATAAGGTCAGTTGCGCCCTGCAATGGACGCACCGATCCTTCAATCTCCGTTCTCTTCCATCCGGACTTTAACCGTCGGCTCCGGAATCACACCGGATCTGCTGACACTTTCGATCTGGCAAAAGCCTGACCAGAAAGCCGCTCGCGGGCTGGTGCCGATTGAATTTCAATCTGCACATCACCGCCGGTGGGGAATTTCACCCCGCCCTGAGAACTGTCCACATTAATGCGAACAGCGCCTTTTTAGCGGAAAGTGTCGTGTGGAGCGAGTCCTTATGTTCTGGTGATGCAAGCCCTTCCGTGACCAATTTGTAAATTGATCTTTCCCAGTGGCAGTCTAACGTATGGTTGCACCCGTCACTTTAGGAGACCATCATGGTTCGCATGACAGCAAAAGACTTCGATCAGGAACTTCTTGATCTGTATGATTATTATGCTCACGGAAAAATCACCAAGCGCGAGTTCCTGGATCGCGCAGGGAAGTTTGCACTGGGCGGCGTTACAGCTGCTGCCCTGCTGACAATGCTCAGCCCACAATACGCTCTGGCTCAGCAGGTTGCTCCCGATGACAGCGACATCACAGCCGAATACATCGAATACCCCTCCCCAAATGGCCATGGCAGCGTTCGTGGCTATCTGGTCAAACCTGCCAATGCTTCGGGCCCACTCCCGGCCGTTCTGGTCATTCATGAAAACAGAGGGCTGAACCCTTATATTGAGGATGTTGCTCGGCGAGCAGCGAAAGCGGGCTTTATGGCTCTGGCACCCGATGGCCTGACCTCCGTCGGTGGCTATCCCGGTACTGACGATGAAGGGCGCGAATTGCAGCGCACGGTGGATCGCGAAATGCTGATGAATGACTTCTTTGCAGCTTATGAGCATCTGGCAGCGCATGATGACAGCACTGGCAAGGTTGGCGCGGTCGGCTTTTGCTATGGCGGCGGCGTGTGCAATGCGCTTGCGGTTGCATATCCGGAATTGTCAGCGTCTGTACCATTCTATGGTCGCCAGGCTGCGGCAGAAGACGTGCCAAAAATTCAGGCGCCATTGCTGCTGCAATATGCCGAATTGGACACCCGCATCAATGAGGGTTGGCCAGCCTATGAAGCGGCTTTGAAGGAACACGGCAAAACCTACACAGCCTATATTTATGAGGGCGTAAATCACGGGTTCCACAACGACACGACACCGCGTTACGACGAAGCGGCTGCGGAGCTTGCCTGGAGCCGAACAATAGAGTTCTTCAACACGCATCTGAGCTAAGCGCTAAATGTCAGCCATCGGCCAGAATATAAAACCTGGTCGATGGCTGACTATCAGTCTGATTTATAGACTTCTGAAGGATCAAAGTGCCGAGTTTTATCGGTCGTGACCAAACCAGCGCTTCCAACAGCTCCCAAATCCACATCGCGGTAGAAACATGATGTGCGACCAGTATGGCAATTGGCGCCGCTTCCAGCTGTGGTGACGCTGATCAGCAAAACATCCTGATCACAATCCACCTGCATCCGCTCAACATATTGCGTATGACCGCTGGTTTCACCCTTGACCCAGAGCTTCTGGCGGGATCGGCTCCAATAGGTTGCAACGCGTGTCTCAATTGTTTTTGCAAGCGCATCTGCATTCATATGCGCCACCATCACGACGCGGCCAGCAGCATGGTCGCTGACAACACAGGTAATCAGACCGTCTGAGCCGAATTTGGGAGCGAATTCCACGCCCTCTTCCAGATCATCAACGGAACCTGGTTCGTGAAATTGTGATGAAGGCACGAATGATTACCTTTCACCCAACCCGGCAAGCAACGAGCCGGGCAAGGAAACTGCCGGAACCAGACTATTCCAGATCGATGTCCAGAATTGCCATTGAGAAATTATAGGACCGGTCTCCATCCTCATCATCCAGATAGATCACGCCGAGAAACTCATCCACAAGATACAATTCCAGGGAATCAGTCTTGCGCGGGCGTGCGCGCACCTGAAGGCTCGGATTGGCAAATTTTGACTTGAAATAGGCGTCAAGTTTCTGAATTTCATCGGCGTTCATGACGCGGCTTCCTATGTTTTATCAACAGATTTTAAGGCAATATTGTTGCGCTGTTGATGGCATATCGATCAGATAAAAGAAAGGGGTCAGGCGTGCCTGTCAGTGGTTTTCAGAGTTTTTCAAACGCGAATTTAAGCGATCAGACCTGTCGCTCCGCCAAGATTTGATCCATTGATCTGGAAGGCTCCGAACAGCCTGCAGCACCAACGACTTTCGCGGGAACGCCCGCCACTGTTGTATTGGGCGGCACTTCGCTCAGCACCACTGAGCCCGCTGCAATACGCGAGCAATGACCAATTTTGAAGTTGCCAAGGATTTTCGCCCCGGCACCAATCAGAACACCATTTTCAATCTTGGGATGGCGATCACCGCCTTTTTTTCCGGTCCCGCCCAGCGTCACATCCTGAAGAATAGAGACATCATCACCAATGGTGGCTGTTTCTCCGACCACCAACCCGGTGGCGTGATCCAGAAAAATTCCTTTGCCTATAGTAACCGCTGGGTTGATATCAGTCTGAAAAACGGCTGATGCCCGACTTTGCAAATAAAGGGCAAAATCACGCCGTCCCTGCCCCAGCAACCAATGGGCCAGTCGGTGAGTCTGTATGGCGTGAAATCCCTTGAAGTACAGGACAGGTTCAATAAACCGCTCACAGGCCGGGTCGCGATCATACACTGCGCCCAGATCAACCCGAATAATGTCCGCCAATCCGGGCTCATCGTCCAATGCCTGCAAAAACGCTTTGCGTATCAGATCATCAGGCATCACCTGATGATCAAGACGATCTGCAATGCGCCAGATAATGGCTTCTTCCAAAGTCGCATGATTGAGGACCGTGCTGTAGATGAAAGGAGCCATATCGGGCTCATGCGCAACAATAGACTCAGCTTCCTTGCGCAAAGTGTCCCAGACAGGATCAATGCTGGGTAGCTTCTGTTTTGCTTCCGCCATGGCGTTTTCCAATACAGTGGAACAATCGGCACACCCGTAAAGGGTGCATTCTGTTCTAGCGAAAGTGGGTTACCGAAACAAGAATAACAAGGTGGGCTGACTAAGCGGTCATTTTATCAATCACATTTTTCAAGATGCGCGAGACATTGTTCTGAAAATTATTCCACGGGAGACTGCCACAAAATGTGATGGAGCCGGTTGAAAAGACACTGCCGCCGCCAGGCACATCGAAATAGATCATGTCGGCGCGGATCATGCTTTGCGCGGGTGAGCCTGACCATGTTGTCAGATGCGTCAATTGTTCCTCTGGCACAAGAATGAAATCCTCACCATGCCCCCCGGAACTGGCGAGGATCACCGCATTTTCCGGCGTGCCCAGCCTTGGTTCTGCCCGATCCAGTTCAAACCCTGCAGCACCACCGCCACTGAAACCGAAATCACCAATAAATGTGCTCTCGACACCCTCAAAAATCCACTCATATTGCGGATCGAAACAGGCGCGCTGGTAACCGATACCGTTGAATTCACCCTGAGCGGAAAAACCGACCCCGCACAGCATTTGCGGTGGACGCCCATTGCGCCGCCAAAGACCGCCATAGCTGCCATCAAATGCGTTATAATACTCACCCGGCTCTGCAGCCCAGGCTCGAATTCCATCTTCGGCTCTGCGAATTTCCAGAATGCCGGGGTTTTGCTTATGCGCAACAATGCGCCAGTAAAAACCATTGCCCCCAAGATAACAGAAATGGCCACCGCCATCGCGGTAGCTCTGCAATGCGTCAAGCGTTTCCAAAGTGTGGTATTCCGGGTGGCTGCCGGTGATCACACAGTCATAATTTTCAATCGCAGCAACGCCCTCATCATGGAGTTCCTGGTCAGAAATCAGATCAAAATCGATGTTTTGACTGTGCAACCAGGAAATCAAATGACTGTCGGCCTGCAAATGTCGAAGACCTGACCCCTCGCCGCTGCCAAATGTCAGAAAACCGGGCCTGAGATTAAGCAAGGGTCTCAAATGCGAAGCGTGGCAAATACCCGACTTATCCGGGTGAAAATTATAGGTGGAGTGACCATAGGCTGGATATTCGGCCGGATTGTATGGGTAGGCCTCCCAGTCCCCGATGCGCTCCTGCCACGATGGATCATAGTCAGGCCGAGCATGATTGCCATAAATGACATAGGTGAAGGTGGACACCAGAACGCAGAGTTTTGCCGTCGGTTTTCCTGCCGGAGCACAGACAAAGAACGGCATCGCATCTTCATAAATGCCAGACTTCATGCGCATCACATAAACGCCTGACGGAAGGTCATCCGGAATTGAGAAGCTGAAAGTCGTATCCCACTCGAAATCGTAGATGTCCGTCTCGTGGAAATGAATGGCGCCATAATGCCCCGGCGCATGCCGCCAGCACATTTCTTCACTATTCCAGTTTGACCCGGTCACCGCACGTGCCGGAAAATTTTTGATGACTCCATCAAGCTTTCTGGAGCTGGTTTCTACAATGCGGGTCGTTGATATATCCTGTGAAAAGTCCCATTGCAGCCGCTCTTCATCACTAAATTGCAGAAACGGCGCTTCGATTTTCCCGTTGAAATGGTCTGTATGGGCTTCACCTTGCACACCTGCGGCAATCGACACTCTTGCCGTCGTTTCCCTGGGCAGCGCATCCACGGAAACAGAAAACAGATCCGCGTCTTTTTTCTGGTTCTTGCCGGGCGTCCACTGGGTCAGTTGAATTGTCGATGATACGGCATCAAAACGCGCTTCTACACAGACCCAGTGGCTCAACGATATCTTGTGTGTGCTGACAAAATTCAGATCGCCGACGTGCAGACTAAGAACACCATTCTCAAGTGTCAGCGCCAGATGTCCAGCACTGATGATGATTTGTGGCACAGACTTCATCAATGTTGGAAACAACGTCGCACCAAGATGGAAACCGGCTTGTGGATGACAGGCAATCGCCTGATCCGTAATGACATATGATCCGCTGGCAAACGCCTGAGCGCCGGCCTCAAACGCAATGGGCTCAAAGGCCGCATCCTGAGGCCATTCGACAATGCCCTGCCCATCGGGGTTCGGATCCGCACTGATGGATCTGGTCAGCCACGCCTGGACGGGTTCATTGGTCTGCGATGATATCTTGAAATCGATTGTTTCGCCGGGCCGGACGGACAGCCGGTCAGTATAGCCAATCAAGGGAATGAGTTTGCGGGAATCAGACACCATCACAGCCTTTCACCATAAACAAGGTTCGGCAGATAGGTGACCCATTCGGAGAAGAAGACGAGAATAAAAATCATGAGAATGTATGGGATAAGAAGCGGCAGAACACCAATTGAAATTTGCTCAATTGAGACTTTTGATATGCGTGCAGCGACGAATAAATTAACGCCAATGGGCGGGGTTAAAAACCCGATCTCGCATGTCATGACAGTGAAGATGCCAAAGACAATCGGGTCAATCCCAAGGCTGGTGACCAGAGGAAAGAACACGGCGGTAAAAATTATGATCTGCGGAATGCTTTCCAGCCACATTCCGACAATGATGTAGAATATACCGATCAGCAGCAGCACCAGCCATGGATGCTCCTTGATCCCCTGAAACAGGCTCAAGATACCGTCGGGAATATCAAACAGCGTCACCAACTGGCCAAAGGCCTTGGTCGACCCCAATATGAAAAGCACAGTCCCAATGACAATGGCCGTGAATTTGAAGGCTTGAAACAGCTTTTCCCAGGTCAGTCCCTTGTAGATGAACAAGCCAACAAACAGCCCATAGGCAACAGCTACCGCTGCGGCTTCTGATGGGGTGAAAATGCCCGCGTAAATCCCGCCAAGAATAATGACAGGCGCAAACACCGCCCATTTGCCATCCCAAAGAGCCTGCAGCAATGGCCCCCAGGTAAAGCGCTCTCCGGTCCCGCCATAATCATTGCGCACAGCCACAATCACGACGACCACCATCAGCATCAGACCCAACAGCAGGCCAGGCAGGATGCCCGCCAAAAACAGGCGTGGAATGGATTCATCCGTTACCAGTGCATAGATGATGAGAAGATTGCTGGGCGGGATCATACTTCCCAAAGCACCAGCTGCAGCGGCAATGGCACCGGCAAATCTGGGCTTGTACTTTTCTTTTGTCATGGCCGGAATGGTGATGGAACCAATCGCCGCTGTTGTGGCTGGCCCGGAGCCGGAAAGCGCTGCGAAAAACATGCAGGCAACCACGGTTACAAGACCAAGCCCGCCCTTATAGGCACCCACCAGACGCTGGGCGATGGTCACAAGGCGCTGGGACATGCCCCCCTGTTCCATCAATTGCCCCGCCAGAACAAAAAGGGGAATTGTCACCAATGGAAAAGGCTCAAACGCCGTCCAGGCCGCCTGTGCCATCAAAGTCAGGGGAATATCGGCAATCAAGATGCCAGCGACTGTTGCGATACCGGCCGCAAATGGAATGGGAACACCAATTGCCAATGTGAATACAAAGACAAGCGCCATTAAAATAGGACCGCTCACAATGGCAATCCTTTCCAGCCGGTCTGACCCCAGCGCCAATAGACCTGCGCCATGCGGAAGACCATCAGACAAAAGGCCATTGGTATCATCATCTGCACCCAGCGTTGCTCGATGCCAAGGCCCGGCGTCTGGTAGGTCACTTCAAACAGCAATTGCGTGTAAATCGTGGTTTGCACCACCATGAAAACAAGAAAGCTGAACCACAGAACATCAGCCAGAACCACGAAGCCAACCTGCAGCTTTCGGGGCAATGCATTGATCAGCATGGTAATTCGTATGTGTGATCGGTCACGAATGGCCATGCTGGCGCCAAGATAGACAGCAAAGATCATTCCATAGACTGCGGTTTCTTCAGCCCACACGGCAGCGGTTGAAAAGAAGTAGCGCAGCACCACCTGCAACAAAACGCTGCTGACCAGCACCACCAGACAGAGCGTGCACATCACCTCTTCAAATCGGCGGTCAATTTTGGAAAGCATAAAAGTCGCCCTGATAAAGTCGAGCTGCGGTGCAGAACCATCAGACAATTCTGGAGACGATGGCAAGCGGTGATGAAAGGGGGAAGCGCGGTTTGGCCCCGCGCCTCCAATTTAGGCGTATGATGCTCTAGTTCGCAGCCGCACGAATTTCACCCAGCAACGCTTTGAAATCATCGCCTTTTTCCGACGCGTAGCGGTCCTGAACACGCAGTCCAGCCGCGATAAAGTCAGTGCGATCAAATTCTGCGGTCTGCATACCGCCCTGACCTTCAGTGGTCAGGAATGTCCGTATTTCGTCGATTTGAGCGGACATTGTTTCCTTTTGAAAGATCCCGGCTTCCTTGGCTGCACGCATGACAGCGTCTTTCTGTGCGTCATCCAGCTTTGACATCAGCCGATCACTGGCCAACAAAGGCGAGAAATAGGTGAAATGCTCAAGCGCGGTGAAATGCGGCATGATTTCGTAGAATTTCTGAGACTTGATGAAGGACGTTCCATTATCAGCCCCCTCAACCGTACCGGTCTGAAGCGCTGTTGGAGTATCGGCCCAGGGAAGCGGAATCGGCGCTGCACCAAATTCAGTGAATGTATCAA
>CAZOCA010000039.1:10666-11190 GCA_964578105.1 uncultured Pararhizobium sp. | reverse complement strand
CACCATATCCCCCTGAATGGGCCCGGGCCGGACAATGGCAACCTCAATGACAAGGTCATAATAGGTTCTGGGCCTCAGACGCGGCAGCATCGACATCTGCGCTCGGCTTTCAATCTGAAACACACCCAGCGTGTCGGCCCGGCAGATCATGTCGTAGGTCGCTGTGTCTTCCTGCGGCAGGGACGCCAGAGTTTCATCACGACCATAATGGATTCTGAGCAAATCAAACGCCTTGCGAATGCAGGTCAGCATGCCCAGCGCCAGCACATCGATTTTCAGCATGCCCAAGCTTTCAAGATCATCCTTGTCCCACTCCACAATGGTACGATCATCCATGGCGGCATTTTCAATCGGGATCAGCGATGACAGCCGGTCGCGCGTAATGACAAACCCGCCGACATGCTGGGAGAGATGACGCGGAAAGCCGATGATCTGATTGGCCAGATCAAGCAATTGTTTCAGATGCTTATCCTGTGGATCCAAGCCGGCCCGTTTGGTTTCCTCATCGCTGATGGCGCTTGATC
>CAZOCA010000039.1:0-10656 GCA_964578105.1 uncultured Pararhizobium sp. | reverse complement strand
CTTCCCGTATGGCCGAGCGGGCGCGATAGGTGATGACCGTGGCTGCCAGCCCGGCTTTCTCCCGCCCGTATTTTGCGTAGATATACTGGATGACTTCTTCGCGCCGCTCATGCTCGAAATCCACATCAATATCCGGTGGTTCGCCGCGCTCTTCGGAGATGAAACGTTCAAACAGCAAATCAACTTTGACGGGGTCAACTTCGGTAATGCGCAGGCAATAGCAGATGCTTGAATTGGCAGCAGAGCCGCGCCCCTGACATAAAATGCCCTGACTGCGGGCAAAGCGTACAATGTCGAAAACAGTCAGAAAATAGGAGGCATAATTCAGTTTCTTGATCAAACCCATCTCATGGCGAATAGCAGCCTGCACCTTGGCAGGTACACCTTCTGGAAAACGCTCCTTTGCACCGCGTGCGGTTAATTGTTCCAGCGCAATCTGGGAGGGAACGGGATGCCCGCCCAGTTCTTCAAAAACTGGGTCTTCAGGATATTGATAGCGCAATTCATCCAGGGAAAACTGCAACTGTTCAAAGACGGCTACAGAAGCGCTGACAGCCGATTCATAGCCTTTGAAAAGCTGTGTCATTTCAACACCTGATTTCAAATGACGCTCAGCATTCGGCTCCAGTGCCTTTCCGATGGTGGCCAGTGTCTTGCCTTCGCGCACACAGCTCAAGACATCCTGCAAAGGCCGCCTGTCCGCCGCGTGGTAAAGCACGTCGCCAATGGCCAGAAGCGGCAATTTGTAAGTGTTGGCCATGCGTGACAGGCGTTGCAACCGCCTGTCATCATGCGTGCCATAGCTGCGCGACAGGGCAAGATAGACGTTGCGGCCAAACCGGCTTTTCAATTTTGGTAGAAAAGCGCCTGTCTTTTCTGAAAATTGTGCAGGCAGAACAGGGGCCATGATCATCTGCTCTCCCAATTCCAGAAAATCATCAAGCTGCAGATAACAGGCAGCTTTCGGCGCGCGCCGTTTGCCCCGTGTCAGCAATTCACACAGATTGCCCCAACCCTGTCGGCTTTTCGGCCAGACAAGAATATCCGGTGTGGCATCGGTGAACACCAGCCGGCAGCCAGGTGCAAAGGGCAGCTCTGCCTCTTTGGCTGCCATATGAGCGCGCACCACACCGGCCACAGAATTGCGATCGGCAATGGCAAGACCGATGAGCTCCAGTTTTTTGGCCTGAAGAACCATTTCCTCGCCATGAGAGGCTCCGCGCAGAAAGGAAAAATTACTGGCTGCGGCCAGTTCCACATAAGGCAGGGCAAAATGCTGCTGGGTCACGGAAACAGCCCGTGCATATACCAATGCGGGCGTCCGGCTTCCCGTTCATACAATCCCTGACGGAACAGCCAGAACCGCCGTCCTTCACGGTCTTCGGTCTTGAAGTAATCCCGTGTCAGCGCCTGACGGCCATCGCGCCACCACTCGCAGGCAATCCGCTCCGGACCTTCGCTGGCGGCAACCTCATACAGCACTTTGCGCCAGCGAAAGCGTTGCGGCAGGCCTTCAGGTATCTCGGCAATCACATCCACAGGTTCAGGTTGGTTCAAAAGCAGGATTGGCCGGGTCAGTTGCGTATCCAGCTCTTCCATATCCTCAGCATCAGTCAGGGAAAGGGCCGCCTGTGCCCGCATGTTTTGATGTCTATGTCTTTGCTGGCTCTTCTGATTGGGCCTGCGAATGGACGGCAGCACCCCAAAGCTGCGCTCCGGAATATGGCTGTCATTCATGGTGAAATGCTGGACCCGGTCTGTGCCAAGGCGCGCGCCAAGCCGGTTGATGAGCGCGTTATAACTGTCTTCCATCGGCACTTTGGCAACAAAATCAGCCTGTTGATCAAGCATGGGTTCCGATGTTGCAATTTCCAGACGGACCAGATCAAATCCGAAGCCGGCTTCCAAAGGGCTGTGCAAACTGACAAGCCTGTCCTGAAATAATTGTTCAATATGGGCCGGTTCGCGTTCGGGATTGGCCGTGACAACGCTGAGCATGCGGCGCTCTCCATCCACCCGGAACAGTTTCAAGACCAGAACCCGTGCACCAAGGGCGCGCTTTTCCAGAATAGGTTTCAGATTACCCGCAAGCGATAAAATGCTGCGGCTGATATCATCCTGCAACGAGATCGGATCAACAAATTGCCGTTCAGATGCAAGTTCCGCCACAGCCATGCGCGGTGAAATGGTTTCCTCTTCGCGGCCAAGTGCCTGATCAAGCCTGCGCAGCAACTGCCTGCCAAACCGCAGCGATAGCGGCCCGCGTGGCAAATCCATGATACAGCCAACGGTTTTCAACCCGACCTGCTTCAGTTCCTCAACAGTTTTCGGGGCCATGCGCAGGACCTCAAGGGGCAGGGGCGCGACATGGTCCTGCTCTGCACCCGGTGCAGCGATACGGCTGTCGCCCACGCTCCCGTAGCGGGCAATGCCCCAGGCAGCCCCCGGTGTGGAGGCAATGGCAATATTGGTGACAAAACCCTGGGCATTCAGGCTGGAGATCATATCCAGACGCAACGTCTCCTCGCCTTTGAACAGATGCGCGCAGCCGGTAATGTCCAGCATCAGGCCGGGCAGGCCATTGATCGTGTCGATGGACAACAGCGGTGTGTAGCGCTCGCACCAATCGGCAATGGCTTCCAGAAGCGCGGCATCAGCCGCATCATCGGATTCATGACAGTCCAACTTTGGCAAAATGGCCCGTGCATCTGTCAGGGTCTGATCTTTATGCAATCCGGCCTGTCTGGCTGTCTGGTTTAGCGCGGACAGGCGCAAGGCACTTTTAATGGAAGCGATAACGGCAAGGGGCGGGCACTCAGCCTGCCCGTTCCAGTTTTGTTGGAAGCGCCACGATTTTCCCCATATCTGACGGCTGATCCGGTCTGTTGGCAGATAGGGGAAGGCGATGCTGAGGAAGCGCTGCCCCTTGCTCTGATTGGGCCCCAGATTGTGTCCCTGATTGTTCGTGGATGTGATCTTTGTGTCGGACATGGCAAAAGCCTCGAATTTGGTGGTTCCATGTGGCAGAGGCAGCACCGGTTGCCCCTTGTCGGTTACGCTCCAGATGAGCGAAAAATGCGGTATGACCAATGCCTGCATCGGGCTTCAGGCTGCCATGCATGTCTAACTGGCAGGACAGGCGTGGCTTGATGCACCACCGTGTTATGACTGCATTGGCTTCCTCTTCGCTGCTCTGCCGCAGAATAAGAACGCTGGTTCCGCTTTCACTAGCCCGCAGGTTCAAACGCCGCGTAGCGGTCATATCAAGTGTTCTGGGATGGCCCTGAATATGCAGGATGACAGCCGCCAGATCGGTGCATTTGGCAGCTTCATCCGCCGCCCATAGAGCGTGTTTCACACTGAGTGGCGTGACAATGACAAGGCGATCAGGATCAAAGCCCAGATTGGCAAGACCCTGCGGGAACAGGCTCATATTGCTGGTATCGGCAAAAGGCGCTGATATCCATAAAACCGGTTTCGCCGCGTGTTGGTTCATCCGGCTCAACAAGGCCATTGCAAACCCTGTCAAAGCCCCCGCATCACGGCTGTGCGCGCAGCGTATTTCATGCAGGCTGCCGGGCGGCAGACCGGCGTCAAAAAAGGCTGACAATTCATCTTCTGCAACAGTCTGGCTGTTGGGCAGCAAGCGGCTGGCAGGGATCAGCTGTGCATTCAGCGCAGCGGGTAATCTGGTCCCAACTTTTGTCCGAAAACCGTCCTGAACGCGCATTTGATCCTGCGCATGCAAATGATCAATCAACGCTGTTGCAGTTGCGTTACGCAAAATCGCCCTCACTCTATGTTCCTATTTTGTTCTATTTAACAGGAGGGCCGACAAATGAGTCAAGCGGAAGATTTCAACAGCAGTTTTAAAACATGGCTTAGGTCCATGCAGATAAACCAAGGGCTGCAACGTAAAAAAATACCCGCGCATAGACTGGCGGGCAGACCGGTGCAAGTCGCTGGGTCGGGCATTGACTCATTCCATACGCTTTGATATTTCATGTAAAATTTTACAAGAAATTTTACTGGGAGAGGACCTGAATTTGCTTCGCGAAAACGCCTATGCAGCCTTCAAGGAATCACTGTTTGCCGAGCAATTGCATCCCGGACAGTTTCTATCGATTCAGGAATTATGTGATGGATTGAACGTCTCGATCAGTCCCTTGCGCGACGCCTTGCGGCAGCTTGAAAGCGAAGGTCTGGTCGAGTTGCTTCCTAAAAAGGGTGTTCGCATCGCCAAGGTCGACCGGGGTTTTATCACCAACGCATTTCAGGTGCGCCGGTTCCTGGAAGTGCAGGCTTGTTATGAACTTAAAGACAATGGCTGGCCGGAATTGCAGGAAATCCGCAATTGGACAAAAAGCGTTGCGGTCAGGGCTGAAACCAATATTGACGAGAACCTGCTGCACGATGCCTACAAGGCCGATTGGGCATTCCATGACGGACTGATAGCCGCCATCGGGAATGATCTGCTGACCCAGATACATGGCCGGAACAGCGACAAGGTCCGCATGGTTCGCCTGAACCGCCGCTTCATAGCCTCGCGCGTTTTACCGGCCATGCAGGAGCATTTGAAAATACTGGATGCGCTGATTGCGGATGACCGCGCGGCTGCGGCAGCTGCCCTGAATGAGCATCTTTGTATCTCGGAAGCCAGAGCGCTTGGAAAAGAACCGGGGCTGGCCTGATGAACGCAACCTATCCCTGAAAATAGCATTGCTGGCCATGGATGTCCTACCGAACAGAAGATCCGGGGCGTGGCTGGCACAGACAGACTGATACCCAAATAAAGAGGAGGAAACTATGAATATGATACTCAAATTAATGCGCTTCGCCATGGTGGCGTTGTTGCTGGGCGGGGGAGCTGCAACTGCGCAGGATACCCTGAAGCTGAAAATTGCAGCTGCAGGTGGAACACTGCATGCGCCAATTTTTGTGGCGGTAGAACAGGGCCTGTTTGAAAAACATGGCCTTGATGCAGAAATCGTGATGTTTCAAACCGGTGTTGAAATGATCAACGGCCTGCTGGCCGGGGCGCATGATGTAAACACAATGGGATCAATCCCGTTCCTGTCAGGCGCATCAAACGGTTTTCCGCTGGTGCTGATCGGGCATCTTCATGGTGATGCGCTGAAGGATAATTATGTCGATAATGTCGGCATTGCTTCTGCAGCCGGTATCAATTCCATCGAGGATTTGAAGGGAAAACGCATCGGGTTGCCGCGTGGCACTGGCGCTGAAGGCTACGTCTTGGGCTTGCTTGCTCAATCCGGCCTGACCGGTGATGATGTTGAGTTGATCAACGTCAAACCACCTGAACTGCCAACCGCGCTTTTGAACGGTGATGTCGATGCGATTTCTGTGTGGGAGCCTTGGCTGTCAACAAGCGTCGTCAATGTTGAAGGCGCCAAGCAGCTGATAGCCGGTCAATGCGAGTCCTGTTACGATCCGGGCACTGTTCTGACAACCAGAGCCGTTGTCGACGAAAAGGCTGAACAGCTCCGCCGGTTCATGCTGGCATTCTCGGAAGCCTCACAATGGGTTCGCCTGAACCTTGATGAAGCCGCCGAAGTTAGCCTGCGTTGGATCAACATCAAGGATGCCAATGTCATGAAGTCTGCCATGCGTAATGGTCTGAACGACCCGCGCATGTCCCGCTACACCGTTGACATGTATCGGGAAAAAACCATTCCCGGTCTGAAAGCTGCCGGCAAGCTTCGTGATGAAATTGATCTGAACGAAGTTGTCGATCATCAGTTTATCAATTTTGCCATGGAGCAGGCTCCGGAATTCTTTGATGATCTGAAGCCAATCACCGACGATTTGAAAAACTAGCAGAAAGGCCGGGCCGTTACATATGACGGCCCGGCTTTCATCTGCCACAGCAAAGACATGTGATTGTGAACAAAGAACTCCCCAAAATATCGGTCGATAACGCGTCCATCGCTTACACCAATCAGGATTTTGCCGAGCCGCATCTGGCCGTCAAGGATGTTACATTGGAGGTGAGCGCCAATGAGTTTCTGGTTGTCGTGGGACCCAGTGGCTGCGGAAAATCTTCGCTATTGGCAGCTATTGCCGGATTTCTGACCCCGCAGGGCGGCTCTATAAAGCTGAATGGCAAGGAGATCGAAGGACCGGGTGCTGACCGTGGAGTGGTGTTTCAGGACTACGCATTGCTGCCGTGGAAAACCGTATTGGACAATGTCGGTCTGGGCCTGAAATTCAGAGGCATGTCAAAGGCAGAACGCGACAAGATTGCCCGCGAGCATCTGGCTCTGTGCGGTCTGGCCGACGCGGAAGCCAAATATCCCCATCAACTCTCCGGCGGCATGCGCCAGCGTGCAGCCGTGGCCCGCACATTGGCAAACCAACCGGAAGTGATGTTGATGGATGAGCCTTTTGCGGCGGTGGATGCGCAAACCCGCATGACGCTTCAGGAAGAACTGGTTCGCATCTGGCAGCAAACCGAAGTAACAGTTTTTTTCGTTACCCACAGTGTGGAAGAAGCCATATTTCTCGGCGACCGGGTTATGGTCCTGTCATCTGGGCCGGGTGAGATCAAGGCAATGGTCGATATCGATATTGAACGCAAAGACCGCGATCTGTCGTCTCTGAATTCAAACCCGCGCTTCCAGGCCTTGCGTGATGAGATCACGCGGCTGGTCCGACAGGATGCAGCTTGATGAATTGGATGCGATTGCTGCTGAAACCGCCAATCCTGACAACGTCGTTGATCCTGCTTGGCGTGCTCATCATTTCACAACATCGCGCGTCAATGGGCGATCAGAAACTGGATGGTCTCAAGACAGAACCAGATGGAAAATACGCCATCATCGCAAGTCTCGACTTTGAACCGGAATCCTTTCACATGACCCGTTTACAAGCGACCGGCAGATTGATGCTGGTGAAAGATATGAATGTGTATCTTCGCGATGTCTCAACGGAAAATCTGCTGGCTCTGGCCAATAAACCATGGATTTCATCCATTTCCACATGGGAAGAAGAGCAGGGTGATGCCAGTGAGTAAGCCATTATTTCATGGGCAGTTCGCCAAGCGTGGCATCAAGGCCGCCAAAGGGATTACAGGTATCGCTGTGTTGTTCATTGCCTGGCAGATCGGTGCCAGCGTATCCGGTGTCAGCTCCTATTTCTTTCCCGCTCCGGTCGATGTCTACAACGCGTTTCTGGATATGATGCATAAGGGCATTCTGGAAGTCTATCTTCTGGACAGTCTCTATCGCTATGTGGTCGGTGTCTTTCTTGGCTCACTTGTGGGCATTGGTGTTGCGCTGGCTCTGGGCCTCAACAAGGCCATCGCCGCAGTGTTTGCACCTCTGGTCGGGTTCTTTTATGCAATTGTTGAATCGGCCTGGCTGCCGGTTTTCGTCATCTGGTTTGGCTATGGCATTACGACCATATTGACGTTGCTGATCTTCGTGGTCGCATTTCCCATTCTTTACAATGTTCTGGCTGGTATTCAGACACTGCCAATCGTCTATGTAAATGCTGCCCGATCACTCGGCGCTACCCGCTGGCAGATTCTCAGGGAAGTCATTTTGCCCGGTGTTTTGCCAAGCATTGTAACCGGCTTTCGCATCGGTGCCGGCTTTGCATTCCGCGGCCTCATCATTGCTGAAGCCATTGCCGCCACATCAGGTATCGGCTTTCTGATTTTCGATGGTGCGGCCAACAAGCAGACCGACAGAACCATTGTGGGCATGATTATCATGGGGCTGTTGTGGCTGATTATCGAACTGGCCTATCTGCGCCCCTTTGAGCGCGCCACCATTCAAAAATGGGGCCTCGTTACCACTGCCGAACAGCGCGAGGTCCAATGATGAAAACTCTCAAACTCAGACCATACCTTCTCGCTGCAACGCCCTTTATCGGCATCTTGATATTGTGGACAGTGCTGCCTTCACTGCTGTCGGTGCCAGCTTACAAACTGCCATCACCGCAGCTTGTCTGGACCAAAGCAATTGAACTCACGGGCGATGGATCGCTGTTACAGCATATTCTGGTCAGCCTTTATCGGCTGGCGCTTGGGTTTATCGTGGGAAATTTGCTCGCGGTTCCAATTGGCATTGCTATTGGCATCAACAGACATGCGTCTGATTTTCTGCTGCCCTTGCTGACATTCCTGCAGTCGATTGCAGGCATCGCCTGGATTCCACTGGCCGTTTTATGGTTTGGCATTGGCGATGGGGCCATCATCTTCGTCATTGCCAATATCATCTTCTTTTCAAATCTCTACAACACGGTGATCGGTGTTGAATCCATCCCGCAGGCCTATTACCGCGCAGTCCTCTCCCTAGGGGCAAGCCGGTTTGACATTCTGAAAACAGTCATCATACCCGGTGCCTTTGTGCAGTTGATTGTCGGCTTTCGCTCATCCATGGCTTTTGGCTGGCGCGCCCTGATCGGTGCAGAACTCATCGCTGGAACCACGGGGCTTGGCTATATGACCCTTGATGCCGTTCAATGGTATCAGACCGAGACGGTCATATTGGGCATGATTATCGTGGGCGTCATCTGGCTCGTGATGGACCGTTTCCTGTTCCGCAAACTGGAAACCATGACCGTGCGCCGATGGGGCATCCTTCAGGACAAATAGGTGTGACAGCGGGCAGTAACCGAAATGATCGGGTCAAGTATGTTCGTGATCCGGATCTTGATGGGGTTTGTCGGTTTGACCGGTCGCCTCATGGCCAACAGTCTTTGCTGCGGAGCAGGCATGGATCGAACATTCGATTTCCAGTGTTGCATGCGCAATGCCAAATTTGGTTTGAAGCAAATCCTTGGCAGACATTTTAATCGCATCTGCATGTCCCCACGCGCCTTGTGACACAACAAGATGTGCGTTGAGGGCTGTCTCATGTTCTTGCATCTGCCAAAGATGCACGTGGTGAATATCTGCCACGCCCTCAATGGACCGGAGTTCTGCCAGAATGTCGGGAATACTCAAATCAGGTGGGCTACCAAGCATCAGGATGCGGATCACAGGCCCGATCTCTGTAAATGACTGCCACAGAATGTAAGCAGCAATCATCAAAGTGACGATCGGATCCACCAGTCGCCAATCGTAAAGCAGGATCAAAGTGCCGGCGAAAATGACGGCGATCGATCCCAATGCATCAGCCACATTGTGCAGGAACGCTGCACGAATGTTCATACTCTGCTTGGACAAGGAAAATGTCAGAAGCGCCGTAACGGTATCAACCGCAAGCGCTATGCCAGCGATGATGATCACCAGCCAGCCATCCACGCCCTGCGGATCAAAGAACCGCAAGACCGCCTCATAGATCAGATAGAGCCCGATAACGATCAGCGTTGTGTAATTGACCAGCGCCGCCACGATCTCGGCTCTGCCATAGCCAAAGGTCATGGCTTCATCTGCAGGGCGGCGCCCGATCTTGCGCGCGGCAAATGCGATGATCAGTGAAATAGCGTCGGAAAAATTATGCAACGCATCAGCCAGCAACGCCAGGCTACCAGACAGAATCCCGCCAATGATCTGAGCAATTGTAAGGCCCAGATTGACGACCACAGCCCAAAATACACGTGCGTCGCCAGCATCGGGGTCTATGTGATGGTGACTATGTCCTGCCAATGCCTAACCCTGCGCCATTCCTGCCGAATTCATATTCAGCCCATATTTCAATAATAACTGTGCCCGTTATGTGTCGCGCTTCGGCACCCCACCTCACACAGGCGGCCTGAAAGCATGTTCAACTACACCCTCCCAATTGTCTATCTTTGCACGCTCGCACCCGCTGCTTTTGCACAGGAACCAAGCTTCACAACCGGTCCGGCGGAAATCACTAATCCTGGCCTCATTGATTGCGGGCGCAGGTCTCGTGTCAGCCCAGTGGGTGAGATTACGGCCGATGATGGCACAATTTGGATCGTTCCGGCAGCGACCAATTTTGAAACGGCTCCAAAGGCAACAGATCTGTTCAATGAGTGTGGCGGCACCCAGCTTGGGTCTCTTTCAGAACTTAACCTGGCAGATGTTCCGCTGATGGATGCGGGCGGCGATGAGGAATTCACAGCCTATATCTTCGCAGACAATTATTTTGAATTCTATGTAAATGGCGAATTACTGGCGGTCGATCCAGTTCCGTTCACGCCTTTCAACTCAAATGTAATTCGTTTTTCTGCAGACCGTCCGGTGACCATTGCGGTGATGATGGTTGATTGGGAAGAAAATCCGGGCCTTGGCTCTGAAGCCAACCGCAGTGCGAGCCATCATCCGGGCGATGGCGGCCTCGTGGCCCATATTCAGGGTTCATCCGGTGAAACCGTTGCCCTGACGGATTCCAGCTGGCGCGCTCAGACCTTTTACACAGCACCGCTTAAGGACCGCACTTGCCTTGTTGTAAGCGGTCCATTGCGTGACAGTTCGACCTGTGATCTGGAAGGTGTCGACGATGCAACAGGCTTTTCCGCGGCTCACTGGGCCATTCCCGAAAACTGGATGATGCCCATTTTTGACGACAGCATCTGGCCTTATGCCTCGACCTACACAAATGAAACTGTTGGCGTCGACAATAAAAAGAGTTTCACAAATTTTGTGGATGTTTTTGATACGCCCGATGCAGATGCAGACTTTATCTGGTCATCCAATCTGGTGCTCGACAATCTTGTGCT
>CAZOCA010000038.1:0-11253 GCA_964578105.1 uncultured Pararhizobium sp. | reverse complement strand
GTGTATTGCTGTCTCAGATCGAGCAATTTTCAGAAGCCGGTGCCGATCTGATCAGCTTTCATGTTGAAAACAAGGCGGTCGCCGACAACGCCTTTGCCCTTTTGGAACAATTGCATGTCCCTGCCGGGCTGGTGGCGCGGGTTGAAACTCCCCTATCCACTTTTAAGCCCTTCATCGAGCATATCCGGTTTCTGACTTTGCTTGGAACTGCAATCGGCGTCAAAGGCCAGGGTCTTGATGCCGCAGCGCCTGCCAGGCTGGGAGAAGCACAATCTTTGATCGCAAATCGCGAAAGCGAAAAACGGTGCGTCCTGGCAGCAGATGGCGGCATTCGTGAGCACACGGTCCCAAATCTGGTTGCCGCGGGTGCAGAGACCGTTGTGCTTGGATCACTGGCATTTGGCGCCGATGATCTGCAAGCGCGCATGTCCTGGCTAGCAGGGTTACAAGGCCCCAAATGACAGAAGCGCCGCTTGCAATCAGCGTTGATCTGGGTGGCACACGGCTGCGTGCAGCATTGATCACCACCGACGGAAACATTGTAAAGCGGGCCGAAACCGCGACTCTTGCATCCAGCGGCCCGGAAACCGTCTTGCAACAGATTGAAGCTTTGGCAAAGGACGTGGCCCAATCAGTCGAGCCGCGACAGATTTGTGGACTTGGCCTATGCGCTCCAGGTCCACTGGATACAAAGGCCGGGCTTGCCCTCTCCACGCCAACGATTAGCGGCTTCACTGATTTCCCAATTCGCGCGCATCTGGCGCAACGTGTTCCATGGCCGGTATTGCTGGAAAATGATGCAATCGCAGCAACCTATGGGGAATGGAAGTTTGGTGCCGGTCAAACCTCAGAAAACCTGGTTTATGTAACAGCAAGCACCGGCATTGGTGGCGGTGCGGTGGTGGATGGCAATCTGCTTCATGGCCGCAAGGGCATGGCAGCCCATTTTGGCCATATGACCATCGCGCCAGATGGACCACTTTGTGCCTGTGGAAATAAGGGATGCTGGGAAGCCCTGGCGTCCGGGTCAGCCCTCGACAAAAAGGCCAAAACGATAGGCCTTTCCAATGCGCGCGCCGTATTTGCAGCCGCTAGCAACAATAATGAGGAAGCAAGACATCTTGTTGACGAGACTGGACATTGGCTTGGCATCGGCCTGGTCAATTTGATGCATCTCTACAGCCCGGATTGCTTGATCATAGGTGGTGGGCTTTCAAACGGATTTGATCTTCTGTCCATCGCAATTTCACAACGCGTCAAAACCGCTGCAATGCCGCCATTTCAAAACATCCCAATTCTGAAAGCCGCACTTGGTGACAATTCAGGATTGATCGGGGTCGGTGCTTTGGTGTTCAATAAAAATTGAATTGTACCCTGCACCACTGCTTGATATGCGAACCGCGCATGCCAACAATGAAAACGGTCTTTCCAATGATTTCACGATTGACGATTATCCTTTGCTCAGGGCTGCTACTGGCTGCGTGTGGTGAAGATGAAACGAACACCAGCGCAGGGCAGGAATCTGTGCGCGGCCTTAAAACTGTCTTGGTGGAGGACCAGCAACAAACCACGTCGCGGCGTTTCCCAAGCGTACTGCAACCGGCTGAAGTCACCACATTGTCGTTTGAAACAGCTGGCAAACTCGGGCCAGTTGATTTGAGTGTTGGACAGACTTTTGGCGAGGGTGATATATTGGCCCAACTGGACCGCACCGCCCTCACCCTGCAATGGGATGCTGCAAAAGCCACCGCAGAGCAGGCCCGCATCAATGCCGAAAACGCAGCATCAACTTTCGAACGCCTCAATACGCTGTTGGAACGAGGCGTGACCACAAAGGCACAAGTGGATGATGCGCGGGCCAATATGCAGGCAACAGCCGCCCAGTTCGCCCAAACACAAAAACAGGCAGAAAGCGCCGAAGAAAACCTGTCCAAAACCGATCTGATGGCCCCGTATGACGGCGTCATCAATTCAGTGGAAGTGGAATCTTTTGCCAATATCACTCTGGGTGCTCCGGTAGTGACTATCTACAAGACTGATAGTTTCGAAGCTTCATTCTCCGTCAGTTACAATGTCACCCAACAGCTTGTGGTCGGAAAAGCTGTGTCCGTTCGGTTGGCCGATAATCCTGATATTGTTCTACCAGGCATCGTTAGCGAATTGGGTTCACGGGCAGATACCGTATCTTCTTTTCCGCTGGTCATCAGCCTTTCTGAAACGCGTCCTGAACTGAAGGCAGGCATGGCTATCGAGGTCTCAATTGAATTTCCAGTGCCAACTGGAAACGGCTTCCTGCTGCCGCTCACTGTTCTGCCACTCGATGGGCAGCTGGACCCCGATGCCGGTCCGAATAATCCGACAGGCACCGCCGTTTTTGTTTTTGACGAAGCCACCAGCACGGTCAAAAAACGCGACATAACCATTGGCGGCGTGCGCGAAAACCAACTAATTGTAATTGATGGTCTCGCAATCGGCGATCGGGTCGCTTCAGCCGGAGCTTCTTTCCTGCGCGATGGACAGAAAGTCGTTCTGTTGACTGACAGCCAATAAGAGATCAGCCATGAATTTCCTGACCGGCTTCGGCCTCAACAATTCACGTTTGACCATTTTGGTCATGATCGCGCTCATCCTTCAGGGGCTCATTGTCTATTCCGGACTTTCCAAGCGTGAAGATCCTGCAATTACCATTCGTACAGCTGTGGTCACGGCCCAATTCCCAGGCATGGCACCGGAGCGCATGGAAGACCTCATCGTCACTCCGATTGAGCGCAAGGCGCGTGAAATTGCAGAGATTGATGATATCAAAACCCTGATCACCACTGGCAGCGCAGTGGTCAATCTCGAGGTTTCGGACTCCATCCCCAAGGCTGATGTGGATGCCGTCTTTCAGGACATTCGCAATAAAATGCAGAACCTGAACGATGAACTGCCTCAAGGAACCGAAGGCCCCTTCATCAACACAGATTATGGTGATGTGTCCATTGCCTCCGTCGCAGTCACAGGCGAAGGCTATTCCTATGCCGAAATCTATGATGCAGCAGACCGGCTTCGCAACCAGATTTATACGCTGGATGGCATTGGCCGCGTAACGCTCTATGGAGAACAGGAAGAACGAATCTGGCTGGAAATTGACTCCCGTAAACTGGCAGCAGTCGGCGTTCAGATTACACAGGTCCTGAATGATTTGCAGGCGCAGAATGTCATTCTGCCAGCTGGCGAAATTGATGCCGACGGGACCACACTCATTCTGGAAGCAAATGGCGATCTGCAGAGCATTGAGGCTGTGGAAGATGTGCTGACAAAGGTCAGCGGTCTGAGTGGTTTTGTGCGGCTGAAGGAACTCCTCACTGTCCGCCGTGGCTATGTCGATCCGAAGACGAAGCCTGTTTATTTCGATGGTCAACCCGCCGTCACCGTTGCTGTCGAAATGACCGACGGTGAAGATATTCAAAAACTCGGGCGTATCCTGAAAGAGGCCGTCCAGGCCCATGAGGCAACCCAGCCCATCGGCATTTCCTATAATTTCGCAACCTATCAGGAAGAGAAGGTCACCAGCGCCATCAACAATGCGCTTGTCAACGTGGCCCAGACCTTCGCTGTCGTGCTTCTGGTCATGCTTGTTTTCCTGGGTTTTCGCTCTGCTTTTGTGATCGCCAGCATTGTGCCCTTTGCGGTCATGTTTTCCATGATTGGCATGCAATATCTGGGTATCGAGCTGCAGCAGGTCTCCATTGCTGCCATCATCATTTCATTGGGTCTTTTGGTCGATAATGGGCTCGTCATCGTTGAAGACATTCAAGGCAGAATAAGCAAAGGGCTGGCACCAAAAGAAGCTGCAATGGCTGCAGGAAAGCAATTTGCCGTACCGTTGGCTGTCGCCTCTGTGACAACTGTTTCGGCATTTCTGCCGCTTCTCATTCTGGAAGGCACAGAGGGCGAGTATGGGTTTTCCCTTGGTGCCGTTGTAGGCACCATGCTGGTTGGGTCTTGGATTTCCGCGCTCTACATTCTGCCAGCCCTTGTTGTCTGGTTCTCCAAGCGCAACACAGTCCCTGCCGAACCGAAGCCCAGCCGTCTGGTGCGAGCCTATGGCGCTGTTCTGGAACGCACGCTGGGCCTGTCGCTCATAGTTGTTCTGGCGTCCTACCTGCTGGTCGTTTTGGCAGCGACATTGTTCGGATCAGTCAAAAGCGAAATGTTTCCGCTCGGCGCACGCAATCAGTTTCTGATCTATCTGGACATGCCAAAGGGAACATCCATCTCCGCAACGGAAGCTGAGGCTCTTGCGGTTGAAGAATGGTTGTCGGACGAAGCAGCCAACCCCGAAATCTCAAACACAGTTATTTATGTGGGAGACGGTGGTCCGCGGTTCTATCTTGCACTCAACCCGGCAGATACCAACCCGGCGAGTGCTTTCCTGCTTGTCAATACAGTCGATTTTGACGGAGCAATCAGCGCATCTCAGCGTGCGCAGGATTACCTTTTGAAAAATCACCCAGCCGCTCGTTTTAAAGTCAAACGGCTCGCCATGGGTGGCTCTGAATCTGGCATTGTGCAGATTAAAATCACCGGACCGGATGCGGATCGATTGCTGTCACTCGCCGACGAGGTTGAAACCGCTTTTGCATCCGCCCCCGGTGTGGTTCAAAATGAGAATGATTGGGGCAATAAAACCCTCAAAATTATTATCAACATCGCGCAGGACAAGGCGCGCGAACTGGGCGTTACCTCCGAAGACATTTCCGATATTATGGAAGCCTATTTTTCAGGTTCAAAAGTGTCCGATTTTCGAGAAGGTAGCGATGCAATTCCCATTGTCGTGCGTGCCTCCCCCGTCTTTCGAGACAGTCTTGAGGATCTGGGTAATCTCTCAATCACGGCAAATGGCCAGCTTATTTCGCTGGACCGGGTAGCAACATTTTCACCCATTCTGGAATACTCCCAGTTTCGCCGGGAAAATCAGCAAAGGCTGATTACAGTTTCTGCCAAGAGCGACACTCTGAGTGCCGGTGAATTATTGGCGCACGCCCAACCCAAACTGGATGCACTGAATTTGGGTGCAGGCTATGAGATGCTCATTGCAGGTGAAACCGCCGACAGCGCAGACGTGAATGCAAAACTCGGTGCAGGCCTGCCAGCTGCCCTTACGGTCATGTTGTTTGCACTCATGTTCCAATTCAATTCGGCCAGGCGCGTGGCATTGACCTTTATGACCATTCCACTGGTAATCATCGGCGCGCCACTCGCTTTGTTGTTTGCGGGTCAGCCGCTCTCATTCTTTGCTATTCTGGGCATGATTTCTCTGGCGGGCATCATCATCAACAACGCCATTGTGCTGATCGATCAGATTGATATTGAGCGCCAGACGCAGGAATTGCGTACAGCAATCATAGGAGCCGCCAAGAAGCGTCTTACGCCAATCATGCTGACCTCTTTAACGACCGTGTTTGGTTTAATGCCCATGGCAATCGCTGGCGGCGCATTGTTTGAGCCAATGGCAACACTCATGATTGGTGGCCTGGCCGTTGCCTCTATCCTGACACTTTTTTTCGTCCCAAGCGGCTATTATCTGCTGTTTGGCGGCTGGAAAAAATCAACGGATAAAGAGGCAACGAAGATCACAAAAACGCAGGCCGCGTAGCATCGGGACCAGCTAGATCCCACTACTGGCCTGACAAAGCACCAAACCCTTCAATGAGCGCATGAATATGCTCATTGCTTTCCAGATCATGCTGGATTTCGACCAGTCTGGCAAAATTGGCTTCCGTGGCTTCTTCATTCAGCGCCAGTTCGGCGGCGCGCAACTCATCACGTAAAACCGCGCCCTTGTCGTGAAGTGCCAACGCTTGTCGCCAGCCCTCCTCCGCATCGATGGGGTCGGCCTGTTCGCGTGCTTGCCACAGCCCAACAGATGCCAGGGTGAGTTCCAGTCGGCGCAAAAGCGTTTCATAACCGCGCCGCACCAGTGCAGCCTTGATTGCTGCTGCATTCTGTTCGGGATCTTCGGCCAGAATACCGACCAAAACCTGATGCAGCTTATTCAACTCGCCCTGATCAAATTGCAGGGTAGAAAATGCATCATCATGACGGTCCAGAAGCACCGGGTGATTGATCATTGTCATCAGCAACACTGCATTGCGTGGTGAAATGATGGAACTGCGGTTGCCAGCAGCAAAACTTGAAACCAGCGGACTTTGTGACAGGCTTCGGCTTACAGAAAACGCTGCTTTGCGCCCACCTGCCTTGGCCTTGCCGGCAAAACCACCGGAGCGCTTGGAAGAGCCCTTCCCGGATGACTGACCGAAGAACGCCTGAAGTCGTTCGCGAAATTCCTGCTCATAATGGCGCCGGATCGTATCATTTGTCATGATCCGCGTCAGACTGCGTATCCGGTCTTCCAGTTCGGCCCGGCGCTCTGGCGTGTCAAAGACGCCGTTTTCAGTTTCGCGCGACCAGACCATGTCGCTGAGCGGTTTGGCGCTGCGAATAAAATTGTCCATCGCATCACGTCCGGCACTGCGCAGCAAATCATCAGGATCCTGCCCGTCCGGCAGCAACACAAACCGAACCGTTTTACCCGGTTTAAGATGCGTCATGGCCATATCGGCCGAACGACCGGCGGCTTTGAACCCCGCCCCATCACCGTCAAAACACAAGACCGGGCTGTCATTCATGCGCCACAGCAACTGCATCTGTTCCTCTGTCAGTGCAGTCCCCATGGGCGCCACAGCACCCTCAAGTCCGTGCGCGGCACAGGCAATGACATCCATATAGCCTTCAACCACCAACAGCGGCGCGCCATGATGTACAGGCTCGCGGGCACGGTGGTGATTGTACAGAAGATAGCTTTTGGAAAAGAGCGGCGTTTCCGGTGAATTCAGATATTTGGCCGGAACGTCGGCTGAAAGCGCGCGCCCACCAAAAGCGATGCAGCGCCCTCTTGCATCCGCAATCGGAAACATAACCCTGTTGCGAAAGCGGTCATAGGAAACAGAAATGTCCGGCCCTGCAATCAGCAGCCCGGCCTCTACCATATCATCCTGCGACACATCTTTACTGGCCAGGAACTGCTTTAACGCATTTCGGCTGTCCGGTGCATAACCGATGCCGAATTCCTGCTGAATAGCTTGTGAAAGACCTCTATCCCTAAGATAACGCCGCGCGCCGGCACCATCTGCACTTTGCAGCGCCTGCTGGAAAAAACCATTGGCCAGGTCCATCACTTCATACAGCGAGCCGCGCCGCTGTGCCCGTTTCTCCGCTTCCGGGTCACGCTCAGGCAGCGACAATCCCGCGTCACCAGCCAAACGCTCAACGGCTTCTGGAAAAGAAACCCCTTCAGTCTCGGTCAGAAAACGAAATATATCGCCCGACTGCCCACAGCCGAAACAGTGGTAACGGGCACGGCGATCATCTGCATGAAAGCTTGGTGATTTTTCATTGTGAAATGGGCAGCAGGCCCAATAATCGCCCTTGGAGGGCTGAGACTTCTTGCGGTCCCAGGTTACACGTCGTCCCACCACGTCTGAAATGTTCAGGCGGGCGCGTATGTCATCCAGAAATCTGTCATCAAAACGCATGGGCGGTGTTCGGGCTCAACAGCAAGTAAGAGGAAAGACGTCAGGTAGCATAACCCGACGCCCCGAAAAATGCTCTAGCTGTGGAAAACACTCAAAGTCCGTGTGGACAGGGCCGCATTACTGCAAAAGCTCTTTCACCACACCGCTGGCCTGGCAGAAATCCATCTGGCCCGGATAGCGCTTTTTCAACGTATTGATACATTTACCCATGTCACGCAGGCTGTTGGCACCAATATCGGCGACAACATCCTTAACGGCTTTGCGCACTTCTTCAGCGGGCAATTGGGTGGGCAGGAAGGAACGAATTATTTCCATTTCCTTGCGTTCCCGCTCCGCCAAATCAAGACGGCCAGCATTTTCATACTGACGGGAGGAATCTTCTCGCTGCTTAATCATTTTGACAAGCAGTCCCAGAACCTCGTCATCACTGACTTTGTCCTTGCCTGTACCACGCAATGCGATGTCACGGTCTTTAATGGCAGCATTGATAAGCCGCAGGGTACATACCTGCTTCTTATCCTGCGCCTTCACAGCTTCATTCAAAGCTTCAGCAATTTGTTCGCGCATGTAGATCTACGACCCTTTTTTGCACTCAATATCACGAAGGCGCTTTTTTCCCAGCAATTTGATTCTCTCTTAAAATCATACCGGTATCGCCTCTATACCATTTTTCGACAGAATTTGAAGCAATTCTGACCATCTTCTTGACGCTTATGTGTAGATTTTGCGACCGTTTGACAAGGCTTTGTCCGTGCAAAGTGTGCATAGCAGGCTTGAATTTCCCGCAAAGACATGCGATCCGACCCTTTCATGAGCCTAGGAATTGCGCTGTATAAGCCCACCTGGACCCTCTGACAGACAAAATGACCAGACCTACGACGATTTGCCGCGTCAAAACCCGTTTCCGAAAGCCTTTGGAGTGTTTCATGCAAGCCACCAGCCAGACCGCGCCTAACACCAACTTACAAGAATGGCAGGAGCCTGTTCCCACAGCTGCTCTGGTCCTTGCTGACGGAACCATTCTCTATGGCATGGGTTGCGGCGCTATTGGTGAAGCCGCAGGTGAGCTTTGTTTCAACACGGCTATCACGGGGTATCAGGAAATTCTGACAGACCCATCTTACGCCGGCCAGATCATCACCTTTACGTTTCCGCATATCGGCAATGTTGGCAGCAATGAAGAAGATTTGGAAAGTCTCAATCTTGCATCAGACCATGGCGCACGCGGCTGTGTTTTGAAGGCGGATATAACTGCTCCTGCCAATTACCGCGCCGGACAGCATTTCGACCAGTGGCTGAAAGCACGAGGCATTGTCGGCATTTGCGGTATCGACACGCGGGCACTTACATCCAAAATCCGCGAAGGCGGTATGATTAACGCACTCATCGTTCACAGCCCCACTGGCAAATTTGATACGGACAAACTGACAAGCAGAGCGGCAGACCTGCCCTCAATGGAAGGCGTTGACCTTGCCAAGGACGTATCCACACTGCAGACCGTGCAGTGGGACCAAACACCCTGGGTTTGGGGCGAAGGCTACGGCCAGCAGGTCAATCCGGATTTGCACATTGTGGCAATCGACTATGGCGTGAAACGCAACATTTTGCGGCTTCTGGCCGGTCTTGGGTGCAAGGTGACCATTGTTCCAGGTACAGCCAACGCAGAAACCATTCTCGGTCACAAACCAGACGGTATTTTTCTGTCAAATGGCCCCGGAGATCCCGCAGCAACCGGTTCCTATGCCGTTCCAACCATTCGCACGCTTATTGACAGCGGACTGCCCATGTTCGGCATTTGTCTTGGTCATCAGATACTGGCTCTGGCACTGGGCGCAAAAACCAAAAAAATGCATCAGGGACATCACGGCGCCAATCATCCGGTCATGGACCACACCACCGACAAGGTGGAAATCACCAGCATGAATCATGGCTTCGCGGTCGATGAGGCAACCCTGCCCGACGGTGTGGAAGCCACACATACTTCGTTATTTGATGGCTCCAATTGCGGACTTCAGGTCAAAGGCAAGCCGATCTTCTCCGTCCAGCACCACCCAGAAGCCTCACCGGGCCCGCAAGACAGCCACTATCTGTTCCAGCGCTTTGTCGAACTTATGAAGTCTGCCTAAATCAGGCTGTGTTGGTAGGCCTCTCCAGGCCGCAAGGTAATGAATGAGTTCTCTGACAAGCCACGCTCAGCACGCGCTTTAGCAAGCCGCTCAATCGGCTCCTCAATAGGCTCGTTGGTAAGCTGAAACGTTCCCCAATGGTGGGCGATGGATACTTGGGCGTTGCACAGAATGTGCCCTTCAACAGCTTCTTCGGGGTTTTGATGCTGCGCTTCCATGAACCAGCGCGGATCATAGGCGCCAATTGGCAGAATTGCCGCATCAAACCGACCATGCTTTTCAGCGGCAGCCCGATAATTGATCCCACCGTGAAAGCCGGTATCGCCAACCACATAAACCTTGGACTCAGGCGCTTCCACCACAAAACCGGACCACAACGCCATACGCCTGTCGCGCGCGCCCCGCGCAGACCAGTGATGTATCGGTTCAAAATGAACCTTTACCTGATCATTAACAGTGGCAATATCCCCCCAATTACCCGTCTTGATCCGAGCATCGGCAATATCGTTACGAACGATCGTATCATTCCCGTGAGGGGTGATAATCAGCGGATCATGCACATCCACCAGAGCGGTCAAGGACGACATATCCAAATGGTCGTAATGATTATGCGACAGCAATACGCAATCGATCGGAGGTAAATTCTCCAGTGAAACGCCAGGTTTCACCACACGTCTGGGCCCGGCAAAAGACAATGGGCTGGCGCGTTCCGAAAACACCGGATCAGTCAGGAAATTCAATCCTGCAACCTGAATCAGAAGTGTCGCGTGACCAATCATGGTGATGGTCAATTCCTCACGCCTCTTTTCTGGCACAGCCCCTTCAAACGGGCTTGGATAGGCTTCCGGCCATTTCGCTTTCTGCTCGCCAAACTGCCATTTCAGAAGATCCCTGAAACCAAGCGGCTCCTGTCCTTTTGGATTGAAGAAAAAACGACCGTCAAAATTGGATGAAGGTGGCCCGGAATAGTAGGAATTCGCTGGTTTGACAGAGGCAAACCAGGACCCGCTGCCGACAGCAGCAGCGATACCGGACAATGAGAGATATTTGAGAAATTTACGACGTGTCATGGTGGCCCAAATAGGGTTGAAACCACACTTGTAAAGGCCGCCGATCAAGACACAACACCGTCACATCACATTTTTTGATTTCAGAGGTTTTATAATTATCCCATAATCGGCCCGGATGGACTATTAGCAGAAGTTCGGACACGTCGCAGGCTAACAACGGTTTCTACAAATCCGGCAACGGGCCCGACAATGTCTTCAGAAACTGCACCAGATCATTGATCTGCTCCTCATTCAAATTAAGTGGTTTCAACAGTGCTTCACCATCAGCATGCAGCCGTTCCATATCGATATTCGAATAATGCTCCGCCACCGCGTTCAAAGAGCTTAAACTGCCGTTGTGCATGTAAGGCGCAGTCTCTGCGACACTGCGCAGGCTGGGAACCCGGAATGTGCCAAAATTGCTGTGCTGTGTGATCACATTCTGCACGGGCCATGCCCCGGATTTGTTGGGATCATCGGAAAACGCACCATCCAATG
>CAZOCA010000037.1:0-11368 GCA_964578105.1 uncultured Pararhizobium sp. | reverse complement strand
ATTCCCGGCAGTGCAACCATGGCGTTGATGCTGGGTGCGTTGATGATTCATGGCATTACGCCGGGTCCACGGCTGATCACGGAACGCCCGGAATTGTTCTGGGGGCTTATTGTCAGCTTTCTGTTCGGCAATCTGTTTCTGCTGATCCTCAACATCCCGCTGATCGGGCTTTGGGTGAAGCTGCTTCAGGTACCGCATTTCTATCTTTATCCGGCGGTGATCGTGCTGATCTGTGTGGGTGTCTATTCCATCGACAACAGCGTTTTTGATATCTGGGTGACCCTTGGGTTTGGCCTGCTTGGCTACTTCATGCGCCTTTACAAATTCGAACCTGCTCCGCTCCTCATCGGCTTCGTGCTTGGGCCGATGATGGAAGAGTTTTTCCGGCGCGCCATGCTGCTCTCCCGCGGGGACCCGCTGGTTTTCCTGGAACGACCGGGCAGCGCCGCATTGCTTGGTGTCAGCGTCATTCTGCTGATCTGGGCCGTGCTTCCGGGGCGTGGCCGAAAACAGAAGCTGGCGTGACTTCGGGCCTTAATTTGCCGAAAAGCCGCCATCCACATTGATGATCTCGCCGGTTATGATGGCTGATGCCTGTGAGGTCAGAAACACAAGGACGCCGGCGAAGTCGTCGGCTTCTGCCAGGCGGCCCAGTGGGATGCGCGCCAGCACGTTTTTGCGAGCGAAGCGGCCTTCTTCTGTGTCTTCGAACAGCCAGCTTGTCAGTTCGGAACGAAAGACGGTGGGCGCAATGGCATTGACGCGAATATTGTACGGACCCCATTCGGTTGCCAGTGAGCGGGTGATCATATCGATGGCCGATTTGGAAGGGCCATAGGCACTGGTGCCTTTGGGCGTTGCGAAGCGGGCGCGGACGGACGAGACGTTGACGATGGCCCCGCCACGGTCCTGATCCACCATGACACGTCCAGCAGCGCGGCACAGGAGCCAGGTCTGGCGGACATTGGCGTCCATGACTTCATCCCAGGTTTCAACGGACATTTCCAATGCGGGTGCAACAGCTGCCATGCCCGACGCTGAGATCACAATATCCAGACCGCGCCCATCGGCGCAGGCCGCGTCTACGATACGTGTGCAAGCCTCTTCGCTGGATGGTCGTTCAGCAATTGTGCTGACGCTTGCGCCATCCGCTGTCATGGCCTCGGCAATGGAGTTGAGTTTTTCGGCATTGCCACCTGCTAGTGTGACATGGGCACCGGCGGCAGCCAGCGCTGCTGCAGAGGCGCTGCCAAGAGCGCCCGTTGCGCCTGTTACAAGGGCAGATTTGCCAGTCAGGTCGAACAGGTTTTTGATATCCATCATTTTGCTTATGCCCTTACAATCGTATTTTTCAGAATGCCGATGCCTTCGACTTCCAGTTCAACCACATCGCCGGGTTTGATCCAGCGTTCCAACTCATCACCGCAACCATTTGCGACGGTTCCAGAGCCGATGAAATCACCTGGATAAAGTGTTTCGAACCGCGATAAGAATGCGATGATCTGCTCAAAGCTCCAATACATGTCATCAGTATTGCCGTGGCTCCAGACCTCACCATTGACGCGTGCTTTCATATCCAGGCTGGAGACGTCCAACTCATCCGGCGTGACGAGGCAGGGGCCCAAAATATTGCCGGTATCCATATCCTTGCCCTTGGCAGGACCCAGAAACATCGAGACCTCTCCGGGGATTACGTCACGGGCGCTGATATCGTTGAAAATGGTGTAGCCGGCGATGTGCTCGCGGGCGTCTTCAACGGAAATATTGGTGCCTTGTTTTCCAATAAACACGCCGAATTCCAGCTCATAATCGAGCTTTTCGGTATAGTCCGGCCAGATGACAGGAGCGCCAGTGCCGATCACGCTTCTGGTGTTGCCCTTGTAATATATCGGTGTCTCATACCAGCGCGGCGGTGTGGGTTTGCCGGTGCGGCGCTCAAAATTGATCATGTGTCCTTCAAACGACAGAGTATCGCGGATTGAATTGGGTCGCGGGATCGGTGCGAGCAATGTGAGTGTATTGGTCTGATGGATCAGGGCTGCGCCATCGGTGGTTTGTTTTTGTCCCGTTTCGGCAACGAAGCTGAGCGCATCATCTGCAGCCTTGCGAGACATGGGGCCACCTGCAAGAAACGCAATCATGTCTGGCGGAACCAAAGCATCAGCAATTTCGCCCGCGCGGCCGGTTTGGCCGCCTGCGACCAGATGAGCCCGGCAGGCGAAATTCAGATCAACAACAGTGTCATCGACCATGGCGCCGATCCGATGGATCGGGCCTGCCAGTGTTGCCAGTTCAAAGGTCACAAGTTTCAAGGTCTAGTCCTCTGCCTTGGGTGTACGGGGTGTGTTGGATTCATAGAGCGCCAATTGCTGCAGTAATTTGCGGTCACGGGCGGCGAAAACCTCTTCGGTGGTGGTCTGGCTGTAATCGTACCAGCCTTTCCCGGATTTGATGCCCAATTCGCCCCGTTCCACTTTTTTACCCAGTTCCGGCGACGCCTTTGTGGCATTGCTGAGGTCTTTGAAGACATTGTTCGACACCCTGTAGGCCGTGTCGAGGCCGATGAAATCCTCAGCTTCCATCGGACCTATGCAGGCGAGGCGGAAACCGAGGCTTGCCTTTACTGCAGCGTCCAGATCCTCCGGCGTAACCACGCCTTGATCCAATAGAAGATCAATCTCGCGCTCCAATGCGCCGGTGAGGCGATTGATGATGAAACCGGGTATTTCCTTGCGCACGCGTATGGGCACTTTTCCGACGCGGGTCATGATGGCAATCATTTGTGTGATCGCATCTTCGCTGGTCTTCGAGCCATGGTGAATTTCCACCGCCGGAATGAGATGTGCTGGGTTGAAATAGTGCAAACCGACAACGCGGTCAGCTGTTGTCATATCGCCGGTCATTTGTGAGACCGTAAAGCTGCTGGTGTTGGAGCCGATCAGGACGTCCGGTGGCAATTTGTCCAGGCGTGCAAAGACTTCTTTTTTGATGTCCATGACTTCCGGCACTGTTTCCACGGCCAGTTGAATGCCGGCGGTCGCTGCCTCAAACTCATCCCAGGTGAAGCCGGTGATAAGGGCGTGAATGGCGTCGGGATCATCGACCACACCCTGTTCCTGTCCGATTGCAAGATTGGCTCTGATTTGCGTCAGACCGCGTTTGAGTGCATCTGCATTCCGATCCACAACATGAACACTTAATCCGCCCTCGGCAAAATTCTGGGCAATGCCGAGACCCATTGTGCCAAACCCGATTACGGCGGCGGTGCCGATGTCCTGCGCTTTGTAAACCATGCTCTAATCAAACCCGCCAAACAAAAATCCGACGGGCACATTGATGCGCATCATGTCGCCAAATACAAAGTGAATGATGACCCAAATTCCGATGCCGGAGAGCACGGACAATATCCAGTTTTCCTTGCGCGCCAGGAGTGAACCGAACACAAACAGGGGAACGGCGTATTCAGGGCCCAAAACCATGGTCATGGCAACCACCAGCAGAAAACTGCCCAATGAGATCAACACGCCACGGCGATGGGCCAATACAAAGGCCGGGCCAGTATCGGCCATCTCATCGCCGTCCTTCGTATCAGGGTCATAAAGCTCGTCCCAGACGGCCTTGTTGCGATATTTGCCATACACATATATCGCGGTAATCAACACGATGCTGATGGTAATGAACCAGGGAAAGATGGTGGCCCGACCGGGCAGGGATTGCAGCATGATGATAAAGGCAATCCCGATAACAAGAATGATCATCGAAACAATCCAGTCCACGCGACGGCCAAAAGCTATGCTTTGGCTGCGGTCTACCGGTTGAAGATTGTTTTCAGGTGTTATCGCCATGTTTCGATCCTTCCGATCTTACACCAGATTTCCACAACCGCGTAGCAAATGCCTTGATCGGGGTGGAGAACAACATGAAGATGATCATGACTTCCAGCACCAATACGATGGGGCGGGCATAGAGCCAGCTTATGCCGTAGCGGTCTATGGAGGCGAAGAAATAGGGCTCTGCAATGCCGCCCAGAATCAGGCCCATGACCAATGGCACACGTGGCCAGTCCAGATGTTTGAAGACATAACCTGCAATGCCTGCGCCGGCGAAAAATGCGATATCACCAAGCGAGAGGCGTGAAAAACCGGCGCCGATAACCATGGCGGCCAGAATGAATGGCACCATCAGGCTGGCGCGGACGTAGCATAATTTGACGAGGTACTTCTGGAACACCAGACAAAGGGCTGCTGCAATAATATTGCCGACCGTGATGACGTTGACCATCATGAAGGTTTCATCAAGCTTGTAGGTCAGCATTTCCTGACCGGGACGTACGCCCAGAATAACGAAAACACCCAGCAGAACTGCCATGGGTGGATTGCCTGGTACACCAAAGGCAACGGTTGGAATGACTGCGCCGGGCAGGTGAGCAGCGGTTCCGGTTTCCGGCGCAATGATGCCCCGCACATTGCCCTTGCCGAATGAGTCCTTGTCTTTGTCGGACGCGACCGCATTTGCGTAGCACATCCATTCGGCCACTGTGCCGCCAAGGCCTGGAATAAAGCCAGTGACGACGCCAATAACCGAGCAGCGCAAGATCAGCCACCAGTCTTTCAGACAGTCCATCAAGCCCAGCCAGAGACCAGACACTTTTTCAACCGGTGCAGAGGTCGCAATGCTTTTGTTGCGGGCCGCCAGATCGATGATTTCCGGCACACCGAACAGACCGAGAAGGACGGGAATAATCGGTACACCTTCCCATAGATAGAGAAAGGGTCCGATAAAACGAGGATCGCCTGTACCCGGTGCCTGGCCTACGGTTGACAGGATCAGGCCAAGACCTGCCATCAACAGGCCGCGCGCTTGTGAGCGCCCCGACAAGCTTGCTGCCATGACAAGGCCCAGTACGACCATCATGAAGAATTCAGGAGATGAGAATTTCGTCACCAATGCCCGCAACAATGGCAGGAACAGGATGAAAATCACGGTTGCGACAAGCGTGCCGAAAATACTGGCGAAGTAGGAGGCGGACAGTGCTCGTCCGGCTTCGCCGCGTTTGGCCATCGGATAGCCATCGAGTGATGTGGCAAGCGCTGCAGCTGTGCCGGGAACGCCCAGCATGACTGCGGGAATGGAGTCGGTTTGCGAGGTGACCGCATAGACACCCAGCAACATTGCAATGGCGGCCAGGGGGTCGCCAAGCTGGAGGGCAAAAGGTATCAGCAAGATGTGTGCAACCAGGCCACCAAGGCCGGGGATCAATCCGACAATCATGCCTGCCACGATGCCGATCATCATTGCGGAAAACACCGGCACTGTGAACACAATGCCCATGCCATTTAAGAATGCCGAAAAAATGATCGCCATTTCACCCATGATACGTCCTCCCCGTGAGACTGACCAACGCGATTGGCCAATATTATTGGCCAGTGCGATTGGCCGGAATTGGGGTCTGAACTCAATCTCTCAATTGGGTTCAGACCCTGAGTTGCCTCAAATTCCGTCCAGCCTGGTATCAGTTGCCGTATATTTCGAGCACACTGTCCACAATGGCGCGGGCCGTTTCAGCGTCAGTCCAGCTGGCTGGAATGCCATAGGCTTTCTCATGCTCCGCCTGGAATTCCGGGTCGCTGGTGGCGTCAAGGAAGGCTTGCGCCCACACGGCAGCATATTCAGGAGGGGTTCCGGCTGGTGCCCAGATTTCGTTGGACACGGATTGTCCGGCAACGGCCACCAGCATCTCGTTCCAGTCGTCGCCACCGACAGCGTCGGGGTTGATGCGTCGAATGATGTCATGACCTGTTGGCACGTCCGGCTTTTCAACAGCGGTAACTTCACCATCCTTGATGAATCCAAACTGCCAGATCGCTTCGACGCCGTTCTGCGAAAGATCAGGACCGAATGTCAACCATTCGATGTTGGACATGGGCATGGCGTCGACTTCGCCAGAGCGGAATGCCTGAAGTGTGTCCGGGAAGCGCTGATAGGATGAAATGATGCGGCCATCAATGCCTGCCAGTTTGAAGAAACTGGAGAAGTAAGGCGTTGCATCTGATTCCATGCCGATGATGAGTTCACCGTCGCGTGCAATCAGTTCGTCGATGTTTGAAACGCCATCGAGTTTCACCGGGATCACTCGGGTCAACTGGTTGGCACCCAGAATTTGCATTTCACGCAAATTGAATTTTGCACTTGGATCGCCTTTGGCGGCCTTCGTCATCGCGATTGCATTGAACGTTCCAACTGTAAACCCATCCGGCTTGACAGCTTGCGCAGTGTAATTGGCAGATATCATCGAGCCAGCGCCGGGCTTGTTGATGAAATCAATATCCGGATTTCCGGGCAGATGTTTTTTCAGGTAAGGCGCGAGAGACCGATACCAGACATCGGGGGGTGAGCCCGGTGCGCCAAAGCTGACGATGGTTACAGTTTCACCGGCAAAACTGATATGGCCTGCGGCTGATGCTGTACCGGACAGACCTATAGCTGCAACGGCCGCTGCTGCGCCAGACAGAATTACCCGACGTGTCAAAGAAAAAATACTCATTGGTTCCTCCCAAAGTTTCTATTTTCATTGCACTTAATGTCTTCCAGAATTTTGGCTCGGTCCAATACGGGTTTGCGCGATTAGCATAACATTTGATTATGTCGCCATATCCCGGTTCAATGGATTGCAGCGTCTGATAACGCTTTCACGGCCTCTCGGGGCCCAGTTAAGCAAGATGTGTTGCATAGGGACCTGTATCCTCAAGCCGGATCATCTCCCGCAACATGGTCTCCATCATTTCGTGTTTTTTGGCAGCGGATTCGGCATCAAACCAAAGGTTTTTCAGCTCATCCGGATCGGAGCTGCGGTTGAACAATTGACCGTCTGCCATGCCTTGCCACAGGGTCAGGCGCCAGCCTTCCATGATAAATGTTCGCGTTCGCAAGCCCTGTTCGGTGCCCAGATGCGCGCCCAGCTCATCTTCCTCAATCAGGATGCCGTCACGCGGAGATGGTTCGTCCCGCAAGGCCTGACCGATAATATCCAGACCCTGGTTGCCGTTATTGGGTGCAAGGCCGGCGCGCGCAAGAATGGTGGCACTGATATCGATCGAACTGCCGGGCGTGTGAGTTGTGGCCGGCGCGGGTAATGTGGGGTCCGACCATATAAACGGCACTCGCAGCACGCCTTCATAATGCAGGCCGTGTTTCAGCATGAGGCCATGGTCACCCATGAAGTCGCCATGGTCCGAAGTGAAGATCACAATCGTATTGTCGAGGATGCCTTGCGCTTCAAGGTGATTTAACAATCCGGCCACGGCCTCATCGACCATTGAGATCATGCCATAGGTCAAGGCCAGTATCTGTCGTGTCTGCTTCGCATCAACACAAAATGGCGTTGGACCGTTAACTTGCGCCGTGCCATCGGCGTGCTGTTTGCGCAGTTCTTTCAGCATGGATGGTTCATGCGGATCAATGCTGTCGAAGGATGCCGGCAAGGGCATGGCGTCCGCATTGTACATATCGAAAAAGCGCCCGGGCGGTGTGAAGGGGTGGTGCGGATCGGTGAAGGAGCAATGCACAAAAAACGGATCTTCCGGGCGGTCTTCAAGATGCTGGTCGATAAAGCCACGCGTTGTTTCTGCAATGTAGCTTGTTGGATACAGGTCTTCAGGCAAGGCCGTGCGCCAGGCCTGTGGCGCGACAAGATCGTTTGCGGGCAAGGCGTTTTTTTGCCCACGCAGGCCGTCGGGATCGTCTGACCTTTCAGCCAGCCACTTTGTGTAGTGGCCTTGCACATGGTCAGCATGCCCATTGGCAAAGCGGACAAAATCATAGCCGTAATAGGGTAAGGGCGGGTCGGCCCGGTCCGGGTCCTGATGCCATAGTGGCATCAACTCGGCTTCATAGGCAGGCCCGGTGCGCGGTGTTGAAAACACATCCGCCAAATGCGGTGGGGGTGGTGTGCCCTTGGCATTGCGCGGAAAGATATCGCGGTCCTCAATCGGGTGCCCGGTGATGTTTTGAGCGTGGGATTTACCCACCAGCCCTGTGTGATAGCCACCAGCCCGTAAAATATCGACGAATGTGACAGCATCCAGGGGCAGGGGAATGCCGTTATGTCGGGTGCCATTCACACTTGGCATGCGCCCTGTGAGTATGGCGACCCGGTTTGGCATGCAGATGGGACAGGCCACATAGAAATTCTCAAACCGAACGCCTTTGGCCGCCAGCCCGTCAATGGCTGGCGTTTGGACGATGTCGTTTCCATAACACCCCAGATGATCAGCGCGTTGCTGATCTGTGGTGATGAACAGGAAGTTTGGTCGATCCGATTTGGGGCGATCAGTCATAGTGTGAATTGTGGTCCATTATGGCTTGGAGAGCTACTCAGGTTTCTTTTGGTTTCCGTCTTCATCATACTGGATATATTCAAAATCATGAGCCGAATTGGACATGTTGAAGGAGTACATTTCTGACAGGACATGAATGCGGAAATCCCGTTCGATAAGGGCTTTCCAGGGGCGGACGCAGATGTAATGGGTGAGGCGGCGGCACGACCGGCTTTTCTTCATGATGTCACGCGCCAGTTCCCAAGCGCGATCCACAATGGCGTCGCGCTCGACGACTTCATTGACGATGCCCATGTCCAGACAAGTTTTTGCGTCCATAGAATCGCAGGTCAGCATCATGTAGTTGCCGCGCTTGATGCCCAGGATTTCCTGCAGACACATGCCCATGCCATCGCCCGGCACATGGCCTGAATCCATCCCGAAATGATCGTCCTTCAGTATGAAATCAGGGGTGCAGATGGTGATGTCACTCATCATGCACATTTCCCAGTGGATGCCCTTGCCATTGATGGCGGCAATGGTGGGGATCTCAATGTCGTTGACGAAATTCTCAACAATTTTCAGCGTGTCGGAAATCTGTACATCGTAGCGTTGGTCATCATCCGGGGACTGCTCCACTTCGGCAAAGGAGGCGGTGTCCCACTCATTGATCCAGTATGGGTCGGTTCCGGTCAGGATCAGAACTTCGTTTTCCTTGTCGTGGCCGATCACTGTCCATAATTCGGCCAGAGCATGGTGAAACTGATAGCTCCATTTGACCGGACCGTCATTGGTGTGCATGCGGACTTCAAGAATGCCGTTTTCGCGTTTGAATTTGAAGAAGTCCTTGAACCGTTCCGCGTATTCTTCGAGCTTCGGAACGGGATAGTATGAGTTGATCGCCATGATGTGCCTTTCAAAACTGCAAGCGCGGTGCGCCAAGTGGCGGACCGCTGGTCTGACTTTTGGGTGGTTCAGTGTCGATGATCCGTGTTTCGACCGGAAAATGCGGTTCTTTGCGTAATGGAAGCCTCCCCAGGCTCGTGGTTCATCTGGACCTGACCTTATGGTTCTTAAGGGGCCTGAATTTTTCGATCCCGTCCAATATTTTGTCGCTCTCCGACAATAACTAATTCTTATGATGCTGTTTTGGAGCTGCTTCAATTCAGCTGCCACTGTGCAGCAAGACATGTTTGGCGCGGCCATGCGTCAGCGCATCACAATGCCTGCTTCCGATCTTGTCGGAGGCACTGGCACCCCTTCATTTCGGACAAAAATGCCCGCGTATCGGTCAAACACTGTGACGCCTGTTCAGTTTCGCGACAAAATCTGCGACGGATTTGCTAAACCAGACCATTGGGTGTTTGGGGTGCAGACTCTAGGCAAGGTTCACCAACAATGGACAATCTCGTTCGTAGCTGTGAAAGCGGAACAGAGCGTGCAGGTTTTGCTGGCGTCACGGTGCCAACAGAAATACTGCGCGTTGCAGGTCCTCAGCTATCTGCCGGGGACCGGGCACGCCGAATTTTGACGGTTGTGGTGGCCGGCATCATTTGTGGGTTGTTTGCGGCCCTATTTTCCGTCTCTACAGCTTCCTTGCTTTTTTCCGCTGAATTGAGCAGCCATATTTCTGTCGGCATCGGTATGTGTCTGGTTGGGACAATCATCCTCAGCAGCGTCACCGCGTTCTCCAGCTCTTATCCGGGAATGGTGTCTCTTTCGCAGGAAATCAGCATGGTTACGCTCGCACTTGTTGCAAGCTCCATATATGCGACCATGAGCGGTGCGCATAGCGAGAGTGAAATTATTGCGACCATCATTGTTATGGTCGGGCTGGCGACATCGATTACGGGGCTTGCCCTTTATGGGCTTGGGGTTCTTCGGCTCGGACGGCTGATCCGTTTCATTCCCTATCCAGTGATTGGCGGGTTTCTGGCGGGCATGGGTTGGTTGATTGTTTCTGGTGCCATGACTGTTCTTGTTGGCGAAGCGCCCAGTCTTGGGACGATTCACACATTGCTGGAGCTAGAGAACATTGCCAAATGGGTTCCAGCGGTCGGGTTTGCCTGGCTCGTTGGCGCATTGTCACGGCATTTGGGTGGTTCCCTTGTTTTACCTGTCGCAGTTGTTGTTGTGCTCAGTCTGTTCCACGCGATTGTATGGATGATGGGTTTATCCCTGACCACACTTCAGCTTGAGGGATGGCTGTTTCACCCGCCACAGGAAGGGCAGATCTGGACCCCCTTTAACGGAAACCCCTTCACCGGTGTGGATTGGGCTGCAATCTGGGGCGAAACGCCCCAAATATTGGTGATGGTCGCAGTGACTGCAACATCTGTTCTGTTTGCATCCAGCGGGATCGAACTGTCGCTACGGCGCGATGTTGATCTTGATCAGGAATTGCGGTCGGCAGGTGCTGCCAATCTCATTGCCGGGTTCGGTGGTGGTGCGGCTGGTTTTCAAGGATTGGGATTGACCCTGCTGGGAAGCCATCTGGGTGCCCCTTACCGCATCGTTGGTCTGTGTGTCGCTGTCACGTGTGCCGTCATTCTGTTTTTTGGTGCCTCTCTGCTGAGCTATATTCCCATTCCGTTGTTTGGTGGTCTGCTGTTCTGGATTGGTGGTTCTCTGCTTTATGATTGGCTTGTGACAATTACTTCCAAAGTGTCCCGCCGTGAATACGGAATTGTTCTGCTGATTGTGCTGCTTATTGCCAGCGTTGGTTTGCTTGAGGGGCTTTTGGCAGGCGTCCTTGCAGCGGCAATTTTCTTCATCATCGAGTATAGTCGGGTGGAAATCATCAAATATGCAATGACCGCAGAAAATCTACATAGCAGTTTTGAACATGGCGATGAAACAAGGCGTCTTTTGTCCCATCATGGGAAACACACACTTGTGCTGCGGCTACAGGGGTTTGTATTCTTTGGCAGTGTGCACCGGTTGCACAAATTTATTTGTGCCCGGTTTGAGGCGGGTGATGCGCCCAAAATCCACTACCTGATTTTGGACTGCCGCGATGTCAGCGGACTGGATTCTTCTGCAGTCCTGGGGTT
>CAZOCA010000036.1:0-11399 GCA_964578105.1 uncultured Pararhizobium sp. | reverse complement strand
GTGTTCCATCTGGTGGAAGCAATGGCTCAGGCGGGCGTGGCGCTGGGATTGCCAGAAGATGTTGCGATGATTCTGGCTCGGGAAACCGTTTCAGGGGCAGGCGAATTGCTGCACCAGTCTTCGGATAGCGCTGAGACTCTTCGCGTGAATGTGACATCGCCGAATGGCACGACAGCTGCCGGACTGGATGTTCTGATGGCGTCTGACGGTCTGCCCCCTCTGATAGAAAAGACAGTTCGGGCGGCGCATAAGCGTGCAATTGAGTTGGGCAAGGTGGTCGACTAAATCGGTTTTTCAACTCAACGCACAACCGAATACGGACATCATAGCATGCAACGCAAAAACGAAATTACTTTCGATGATTTTCTGAAAGTGGACATCCGCATCGGCACCATTATCGAAGCGGAGCCTTACCCTGAGGCGCGCAAACCTTCCATCAAAATGAAAATTGATTTTGGTGATGCCATTGGCATCAAGAAATCATCAGCTCAGATCACCGTTCACTACACACCACAGATGCTTGTGGGGCGTAAGGTTATGGCGGTGGTCAATTTCCCTCCACGCCAGATTGGCAAATTCATGTCTGAAGTTCTGACCTTGGGTTTTGAAGATGACGAAGGGGCTGTTGTTTTGGCTTCCCTTGATCAGGACGTGCCGAACGGTCAGCCTTTGATGTGAGGGCTCTGCCCAAATTGGGTGAGGAAAGCCTCAACATCTTTTGAACTGGTGGCAAAGCTGCAGACAAGGCGCATCAGGGTTTTGTCTGCTTGCTTCAGATTGTCAGGGATGTCTTCATCCGGCCAAGGATAGAAACTGGCACCCGCTTTTTGCAATCGCTCAATGTCGAGGGCTTCGAAATAGGCAAAGACTTCATTGGATTGAGGCATCAAGGGCACAGAGCATTTGTCGCTGGCGGCAAGGCCGTTGGCCAGGTTGGCTGCTTGCTGGTTGGCGTGTCCGGCATTCTTCAACCAAGTATCGTTTTCCAGCATGGCAAGAATCTGGGCGGCCATGAAACGGGGCTTGGAAAAGTTCTGGCCCATTTGTTTTCGTATGTAACTGGCTTCGACGCTTGACTGTCCGTCAAAGAAGATCAGCAAATCTGCTGCCCAGGCCCCATTTTTGGTGAAGCCAAGTGACAGGCAATCGACACCTGCCCGCCAGGTTAGATCAGCAGGCGAGCATTTCAGGTGAGTGATGGCATTTGCAAGGCGTGCTCCATCCATATGAACGCCCAAACCGATCTGCTTTGCCAGCTTCGCAAGAGCGGAAATTTCTGGTGGTGTGTAGGACTGGCCGAGCTCAGTTGCCTGCGTGAGCGACAGGCAGGTCAAACGCCCCTGGCGTGATACGCCATCAGGGAATTGTTGCAGCACATGGGCAAGACCATCAATGGTCAGCTTGCCTGCGTGTCCTGAAAGGCCAAGAATTTTCAGACCGGGGCTGACGCGCTCCGGACCATTATATTCATCGACCATCACGTGAGCGTTTTTATGGGCAATGGTAATGCCGCCGGGCTTGGCGAAATGGGCTAAGGCCAATGCATTGGCAGCCGAGCCGGTTGCCATCATAAGGCTCTCGACAGGCGTTTCAAAAATTTCGGAAAGTCTGGCATTGACCGCCGCACTTAACGCGTCGCCGCCATAGGCTGGGGCAACATCGGGCCCTAGATCAGCCAATGCTTTTTGAACCTGCGGGCAGGCACCAGCCCAATTGTCACTTGCAAACATCATGACGCAAGCCGTAGCGGCTTGCGTCATTCATTTCAAGACAGGTGTGATCAGTAGCCTCTGGATCGCCCAAGAAGGAAATCCACCGACAATTTGCCACCACCTTTGATGACCAGCACCAGAAGCACAAAAATCCAGAAGGCCCGCTGATCCATGATGAGAGATGCCGGGTCACCATCGAACCATGCGCCAATGGTTGTCGCATCAGCTCCATGACCGGTAATGTCGACAATAGTCATCACGGCGATAAAGCCAATGAAGGCCAAGCTCGCAAGACGGGTGAACAAGCCAATCACAATGAGGGCGGGCAAAATAAACTCGGCCCATGTGCCAAGAATGACGATCAGATGATAATGCAGAGCAAGGGCAGAACTGTCATACCCGGCAGCTTCAAACGCTTTGGGGAAAATCTGAATGTAGGCTCCGCTGGACGGTGTTAGGAAACCGAGAATACCGTCACCGAGTTTTGTTGCCGCCGATTTCCAGAAATAGACCAGCAGAGTTGCTGCAAAGACAAACCGGGCAGCGAGGCCCAGAAGCCAGTCCTGTGTTTCTATCTCCAGCGCGCCAAATACCCGGTCATGTAGCCGTGTGAGAGAATCGATTATGCCGTTCATGGAAGTTCCCAAACTATTTTTTTGTTATTTCAAATTCAGTGAAGACGCTCGCTGACAGAGCGCCAGTTAACGTTGTTGCCAAATCAAAGGCAGGATTGGACAGAAGCCCTGCCTGGGCTGCTGCACCAAGCGTATCGCCTTGTTGCAGGGTGGATAGGAAAGCATATGCGCCTTGTGGCAGGCCACGAACTTCGACCTCCAGCATGGGGCGACAAACCATAACTGACTGCGGCGTATTGGTTGGCACATCCAACGCACCGCCCTGACTGTTGGATTGCCAGATTGATAAAATGGCGTAGTCAGACTCAATCAGACACAGGGATGGGTGTGTTTGAAATGTAAGAACCTCAAACTGGTCTGGTGCGATCTGTTCCAGTTGTCCCGGGTCCAATGGTTGCGCGTTGGCGGCATGGTAGGCAGACCTGCGTGCGCTTTCCAACCGCGCCACATCACCCAGATAAGGCACGGAGGCTGCGGGAGGGAAACTATCCAGAAAGTCGGGAAACCCGGTTCCGTAATGCAACATGACCGGAGACGCTGGCGGCTGATTGATTACGAATTCTCTTGCTGCAGCCTGAAAAAACTCTTCACCCACGAGTGTCTGAACCACCGGAAAACGGCTGGCAAGCGCATCAATGAGGCTGACAATGACGTTGTTGCGATAGACATCAAATCGCTTTGTTGCCGGAACCCCATCGGGGTTTATGACGCCATCAGGCACGGGGCTTCCCGGCTGTAAAAGCGCTTCTGCAAATGGGCGCAGGCTTTCGCTAGCCATGACGCCGGCCAAGTAGCGGATTACGCTCCATTATCAGCTCAGCCTGTTTGGCCTGGTCCAGAAGCGTCGCAAAATCCGGCACATCATTATCCCATTCAATCAAGGTCGGGCGTGGCCCGCCCAGAACAATGGTTCGTTCGTACAAGGCCCAGACGGCTTCATCAACGGCTCTGTCATGAGCGTCTATCAGCAGCGGAGCACCGGTTTCATCCTTATCGGGTGCATGACCACCCAGATGAATTTCGCCGACAATATGTAAGGGGAACTGAGCGATGTATTTTTGTGGATCATATTGCTGATTCGTGGCGCTTACATAGACGTTGTTCACGTCCAGTAGCAGCCCACAGCCGGTTTGATCGGTAATGCGGGTGAGAAATTCTATTTCGCTCATGGATGACTGATCGAAAGCCACATAGAGAGACGGGTTTTCCAGCAGCATTTGCCGTCCGATGACCTGCTGTACTTCGTCGATATGTTCGATGACGCGCGCAAGGGTCTGCTCAGTGTAAGGGACAGGCAGCAGGTCGTTCAGAAAATGGGTCTCATGACTGGACCAGGCCAGATGCTCGGAAAACAATCCGGGTTGATAACGCTCGTTAAGGTCTTTGAGGCGACCAAGATGGTCCTGGTTTAAAGCGCCTTCTCCGCCAATGGATAATCCCACGCCATGCAAGGAAAGCGGGTAATGCTCGCGGATGCTTTCAAGAAAATGATGTGGCGGGCCACCAGCGCCCATATAGTTTTCGGGGTGAACCTCAAACCAACCAAGATCAGGTTTCAATTCAAGTATGTCTGAGTAATGTTCCGCTTTCAGCCCGACACCGGCCCGATCCGGAATACGCGCATCTACACGTGTTTCGGAAGAAGCGGGGGGTATGGTCTGGAACATATCAGGTCTCAGGGTCTAACGATCTAAAGGGCATTCGGCCCGATACGTAGTATCACGTTCCGGGCCGAAAGTGTTGTATTTGGAAAATTATGCTGGGATGTCGCGGTCCAGAGCGGCCAGTGAGCCTTTGCGGTCGCCATCAAATTCCATTGTTTCGCAGGTGCCAGCTGGGACGAGTTTCCATGCGTTGCCCTGATAATCAACTTTGGAAGTGCCTGCACAGGTTGTGCCGGGGCCGGCTGCACAATCGTTCTTGCCTGCAAGAGAAACGCCGAAGCATTTTTCGTCGCCTGCGGCTTCAGCATTTGTGGAAATAGAAACTGAGGAAAGTGCTGTTGCCATTGCGCCTGCAACGAGTACGGCTGAGAGAGTAGTTTTAGTGAAAGCGGACATTGGTTTCTCCGTGTATTGACCGGTTCATATTGTTGTATTCAGACAGCAGGCCGTTTCGCCGTTGCGTCTGACAAGAGGAACAATGACTGAGTTCGAAATCAATTGAAAATCAAACAGACGTGACAAGGGTTCACCTTTCCATCACGGATCTGTGAGAGGCGTTTAGCCGCGCATTGCTGGAATATTTGGAAAAAAGCTGCGGCAAAAACGATCTTTTCTTTCAATAACACAAGGGAAAACGGGGCTTGGAGGCTTTTCGCGTGCGATTATGGGCTTGCTCTTTGTTTCCATATCTGGCATTTTCAGCACCTAATTGGACAGCAATACTGTCCTAAATTACGGGTGATATCCTTATAGAGCGATATCATCTGCGCCTCTGCATAGAGCACACGGAATGGCTCAAAACTCATTCCGTGTGCTCTATGCAGAGTTCGGTAGCGAATTCCTCGCCTGTCGGTGCAAAAGCCCAACAGGTGGTTTCGTATGCCACAAGCGGCTATGACAGCCGCGTGACCCAAAACATGAGCATCGGCATTTGCCGGCCCGCTCGCCCGAGCCGCGTTCCTGAAATTCAGGAAAGCGCGACCCGAATGAAGGCGTGTCGCCAAATTCGGGAGTAAATGACAATGACGGGACACAGTGATTTGTGACCCAAACGTTTGGAGTGTTGGAAATGACGCAAAAGCGAGTATCTCTGCTCAACACAGTTGGACCGGCTGATATGACCGTGCGGAATCCTGCACCCAAACACAAACCCATCGAACATCAACCGGCTACACGACACCATAATGGTGTTCCTGCAGCGCAGGGCCTTTACAATCCTAGGAATGAACATGATGCCTGCGGTGTTGGTTTTATCGCCAATATGAAGAGTGGCGCGACCCATAAGATCATTCAGGATGGCATTCAGATTCTTGAAAATCTGGAACATCGTGGTGCTGTTGGTGCTGATCCGCTGATGGGCGATGGTGCCGGCCTGCTGAGCCAGATGCCACATGGCCTGTTCAAGGAGGTCTGCGATTTTGACCTTCCAGAGCCTGGCAATTATGCGGTTGGTTTTCTGTTTATGCCTCAGGATGCTGCCACGCGCGCTGATTTTGAGCGTATTGTCGAAGAGGTTGTGACCAGCTGCAATCAGGTTGTGCTTGGCTGGCGCGACGTGCCTGTCAACAATGCCGGTCTGTCAAAACTGGTTTTGGCAACGGAGCCGTATTCCCGGCAGGTGTTTATTGGTCGTGGGTCTGAGATCGAAGATCAGGACGCATTTGAACGCAAGCTGTTCCTGCTGCGCAAAATGATTTCCAACCGGATTTATGATGCAAATAATGGCGCTGAAGACACTGACTTTTATGTCGTGTCGCTGTCATCGCGGACTATTGTCTATAAAGGCATGTTCCTGGCCGATCAGCTTGGACCTTATTATGTGGATTTGAAAAACCCGCTGTTCGAATCTGCTCTGGCGCTTGTGCATCAGCGCTTTTCAACAAATACATTTCCGTCCTGGAAATTGGCTCATCCCTATCGGATGGTGGCCCATAATGGCGAAATCAATACACTGCGCGGCAATGTCAACTGGATGGCCGCGCGCCAGGCGTCGGTAAAATCTCCGCTGTTCGGTGATTCCATGCCGAAGCTGTGGCCAATTTCCTATGAAGGGCAGTCAGACACAGCCTGCTTCGACAATGCTTTGGAATTCCTGACAATGGGTGGATATGAGCTATCCCATGCAGCCATGATGCTGGTGCCGGAAGCCTGGGCAGGAAACCCGCTGATGGGTGAAGATCGCCGGGCCTTTTATGCTTATCACGCGGCTATGATGGAACCATGGGATGGTCCTGCCGCTATTGCCTTTACCGATGGACGCCAGATTGCGGCGACGTTGGACCGTAACGGGCTGCGTCCTGCGCGCTATGTGCAGACAGATGATGGCTGCGTCATCATGGCGTCAGAAGTGGGCGTATTACCGATCGATGAATCCCGTATCGTGAAAAAATGGCGTCTGCAGCCAGGGAAAATGTTGCTGATTGATCTGGAAGAAGGCCGCATCATCGCTGATGATGAATTGAAGGCTCGGATTGCAAATGCAAACCCATACAAGGAATGGTTGGCACGGACTCAGATCGTGCTTGAGGACTTGCCGGCCGTTGGGGCAAGAGCCCCGCATTCCCATGCAAGTCTGCTCGACCGGCAACAGGCGTTTGGCTATAGTCAGGAAGATCTGAAGATCTTGATGGCGCCCATGGCGACAACGGGTCAGGAAGCTTTGGGATCCATGGGCACGGACACGCCGATTTCGGCGCTGAGTCAAAAATCCAAGCTGCTCTATACCTATTTCAAGCAGAATTTTGCTCAGGTCACGAATCCGCCGATTGATCCGATCCGCGAAGAAATTGTGATGAGCCTGGTGTCGTTTATCGGCCCACGGCCAAATCTGTTTGATCTGGAAGGGCAGTCGGAACGCAAGCGCCTTGAGGTGCGTCAACCGATTTTGAGCAATGATGACCTGGAGAAAATCCGGTTGATCAGCGATATTGGTGACAATCAATTCCAGACGCAAACGCTGGATATTACCTATAGTGCCGATACAGGCGCTGCCGGTATGGAGGCGGCCCTTGACCGACTGTGTGAGCGCTCAGAACGCGCTGTGCAGAGCGGCTACAACATCATCATTCTGTCAGACAGGCTGATCGATAAGAAGAGAATTGCGATCCCGGCTTTGCTGGCAACCGCTGCCGTTCATCATCATTTGATCCGTAAAGGGCTTCGGACTTCAGTTGGTCTTGTCGTGGAGACAGGTGAGGCGCGTGAAGTGCATCATTTCTGTGTTCTGGCTGGCTATGGGGCAGAAGCGATAAACCCTTATCTGGCCTTTGAAACCCTGTCGGACATGCATACGCGAGGCGATTTCCCGGATGTGGTGGATGCGCAGGAAGTGGTGCAGCGCTATATCAAATCCATTGATAAAGGTATTTTGAAAGTGATGTCCAAAATGGGCATCTCCACGTATCAGTCTTATTGTGGCGCGCAGATTTTTGATGCTGTTGGCCTGAAATCGGATTTTGTGAAACGTTTCTTCTTCGGAACGGCGACACAAATTGAAGGCATCGGTCTGAAGGAGGTTTCGGAAGAAACGCTGACCCGGCATGATGGGGCCTTTGGCGATGATCCTGTGTTGCGCACTTCGTTGGATGTGGGCGGCGAATACATGTATCGCGTGCGCGGTGAAGCTCATGCCTGGACTCCCGATGCGGTTGCCAAGCTGCAGCATGCGGTGCGTGGCGAAAGCTGGGCTGATTATCAGGAATATGCCAAGGCGATAAACGATCAGTCTGAAGTGTTGATGACACTGCGTGGTCTGTTCGACATTCAATTGGCGAATGAAGCCATCCCGATTGATGAGGTGGAATCTGCTGCCGATATTGTGAAACGCTTCTCAACCGGTGCCATGTCCTTCGGATCCATCAGCATGGAAGCGCATTCTACGCTCGCTATTGCAATGAATCGTATCGGCGGCAAGTCCAACACCGGCGAGGGTGGTGAACAGCCTGAGCGGTTCCAGGGGCTGCCGGATGGTCGACCAAAGCGGAAACGCTCCGCCATCAAACAGATTGCCTCTGGTCGCTTTGGCGTGACCACAGAATATCTGGTCAATTCCGACATGATGCAGATTAAAGTGGCGCAGGGTGCCAAGCCGGGTGAGGGCGGACAATTGCCGGGTCACAAGGTGGATGCAGTGATTGCGAAAGTGCGTCATTCCACACCGGGTGTCGGGCTGATTTCTCCGCCACCGCACCATGATATCTACTCCATCGAGGATCTGGCTCAGCTCATTTATGATCTGAAGAACGTCAATCCAGCGGCGGATGTATCTGTGAAGCTGGTGTCCGAGGTTGGTGTTGGAACGGTTGCAGCCGGCGTTGCGAAAGCGCGCGCTGATCACATTACGATCTCCGGCTTTGAAGGCGGAACCGGGGCATCGCCGCTGACCTCGCTGAAACATGCAGGGAGCCCTTGGGAACTTGGACTTGCCGAAACACATCAGACACTTGTGCTGAACGGCTTGCGCTCTCGCATTGCCCTGCAAGTGGATGGCGGCCTGAAAACGGGCCGTGATGTTGTGATTGGTGCATTGCTTGGTGCAGACGAGTTTGGGTTCTCAACAGCTCCCTTGATTGCGGCGGGCTGCCTGATGATGCGCAAATGCCATCTGAACACCTGCCCTGTAGGCATTGCTACGCAGGACCCTGTTCTGCGCAAGCGTTTCCACGGGACACCGGAGCACATTGTCAATTACTTCTTTTATGTTGCAGAAGAAGTACGTCAGCTCATGGCGACCATGGGCGTGCGCAAATTTGAAGATTTGATCGGCCAGTCTCAGCTGTTGCAGCAGGACCGCGTTATTGCCCGGGGTAAAAGCGAGGGCCTTGAGTTCTCCGGCCTGTTCTTCAAACCGGATGCGGAGCCAGACGAGATCCGTCATACGCAGTTGCAGAACCATCCAATACAGGATGTTCTGGACCGTAAGTTCATTGCTGAAGCAATGCCGGCGTTGGAACACAAGACACCGGTCACAATCGTTTCGGAAATCAAAAATCGCAATCGGTCCGCCGGTGCCATGCTGAGTGGCGAGGTTGCCAAACGCTATGGCATGAAGGGCTTGCCCGACGATACGATTTCCATTCAGTTGAACGGAACGGCTGGTCAGTCTTTTGGTGCGTTTGTGACACGCGGTGTATCCATTGATCTGCAGGGTGATGCCAATGATTATGTTGGCAAGGGCCTTTGTGGAGGGCGATTGGTCGTGCGCCCGCCGACAGACTCAAAGATTGTACCGGAACACTCGATGATTGTTGGCAACACCGTGCTTTACGGTGCGGTTGAAGGGGAAGCCTATTTCCGTGGTGTCGCCGGAGAGCGGTTCGCGGTTCGCAATTCAGGTGCCGTTGCCGTTGTAGAAGGTGTTGGCGATCACGGTTGCGAATACATGACGGGCGGCGTCGTTGCGGTGCTTGGTCCAACCGGGCGCAATTTCGCAGCTGGCATGTCAGGCGGTGTTGCTTATGTGCTGGATGAAGACGGTACATTTGCCGAGCGCTGTAATCTGTCGATGGTTGATCTGGAGCCGGTACCGGAAGAAGACGATCTGATGGAGCAATTGCATCATCATGGCGGTGATATCGAGCATCATGGCCGCGTGGATGTTTCCTCAAACATGACAAGCCACGATGAAGAGCGGCTGTATACGCTGATATCGAGCCACGTGCACTATACTGGTTCCAGTCTTGCTCAGAACATACTGGCCAAATGGGATGAGTTCCGTCCGAAATTCGTCAAAGTGATGCCGGTTGATTATCGCCGGGCATTGTTGGAAATGGAACAGAAACGCAATAGCGGCCTTTCGCGCACATCCGTTTAGAGGATGGTGTGTAAGGCATGTAGATAACTGCATCGCTTTGCGGTCTTGGGAAGAAACACTATAAGTCTGCGCGGTACTGTCAATTGGTCCGCCAGAGCCGGATAACACGCCGGAAATTAGGAATGGTGACGTAATGGGAAAAGTAACAGGCTTTCTGGAAATTGATCGGCAACAGGCAAAATTTCAGCCTGCGTCGGACAGAATCAGGCATTTCGGGGAATTCACCATTCCTCTGCCTGATCAGGAAGTGGCACGTCAGGCTGCACGGTGCATGGATTGCGGTGTGCCTTATTGCCATGGGCCAACCGGCTGCCCGGTCAACAATCAAATCCCGGACTGGAATGATCTGGTCTACAATGGAGATTGGGAAGAGGCAGCACGTAATCTGCATTCAACCAACAATTTCCCGGAATTTACCGGACGCATTTGTCCAGCTCCATGTGAAGAAGCCTGTACGCTGAATCTGGAAGATGCGCCTGTCAGTATCAAAACGATTGAGCAGGCCATTGCCGACAAGGCCTATGATCTGGGTATGATCGCACCGGAAATCTGTGAAGAGAAAACCGGCAAGAAAATTGCGGTTGTCGGCTCCGGCCCGGCAGGAATGGCTGCTGCTCAGCAATTGGCGCGGGTTGGGCATGATGTCCATCTGTTTGAGCGTTATGCTCATGCTGGCGGTTTGCTGCGCTACGGCATTCCTGATTTCAAAATGGAAAAACATTATATCGACCGACGTGTCGAGCAGATGGAAGCAGAAGGCGTGACCTTCCATTTCAACACCGATATTGGCGGCACCAAGCCATTTGCTGACCTGCAATCCGAGTTTGATGCCGTTCTGTTGACTGGGGGAGCTGAAACCCCGAGAGACCCTGGCCTGGAAGGGCTTGGTCTGGAAGGTGTGCATTACGCCATGCCATATCTGGTACAGCAGAATCGGCGCGTTGGTGGCGAGAGCCTTGGTGACGATGCGGAGATCTGGGCTGGCGGCAAGCATGTCGTCGTCGTGGGCGGCGGTGATACGGCGTCTGACTGCGTTGGAACAGCTTTCCGGCAGGGGGCCCTTGCGGTCACTCAGCTTGATATTCGCGTTGTGCCGCCGATCAGGGAAGACAAGATGATGGTCTGGCCATATTGGCCGACCAAGTTCCGGACTTCCTCATCACAGGCGGAAGGCGCGGAACGTGAATTTCAGGCGGCAACGTTGGGCTTCGTAGAAGAAGACGGTGTGCTGACCCATGTGAAATGTGTGCGGGTGGACGACACGCGCCAGCCGATTCCTGGTGAAGAGTTTTTCATCAAGGCGGATCTTGCTTTCATCGCCATTGGATTTTCCGGTCCGAAGGAAGAAGGCCTCTTGGCTGAAGCCGGTGATGCGCTCGATCGCGACCGGCGCTCCAACGTATTGGCGGATGAGAAATCCTATAAAACCTCAATCGACAAGGTGTATGCCGCAGGTGACATCCGCCGTGGTCAGTCCCTTGTGGTCTGGGCAATTCGCGAAGGCCGTCAGGCTGCGCATTCAATCGATAAGGATTTGATGGGCGCGACCGTTCTGCCCAGGTAAATCGCCTTTATT
>CAZOCA010000035.1:0-11494 GCA_964578105.1 uncultured Pararhizobium sp. | reverse complement strand
CATTTATTGCGCGCAATGCGTTGCAATGTGGGTTCTGTACGCCTGGAATGCTGGTCGCGGCAGAAGAGCTTTTGGCGCAGGGCGGGGTGCCCGAACGGGCAGCGATCCGCGAGCATCTGTCGGGCAATTACTGCCGTTGCACGGGATATGAGGCCATTGTCGATGCGGTGGAGACCGTGGCGCGGCAACGGGCTGGTGAGGTGCCCGCATGACCATTCAGTTTGGCAATCCCGATCGCCCAAATTCCTACATCGGCAAGACTGTGCCGCGCCCCAATGCCGGGCGATTGGTCGAGGGTCGTGGCAAATATGTGGACGACATCACCTTGCCACGCATGTTGCATGTGGCCTTTGTGCGCTCGCCATTTGCCCATGCCAAAATTCTGGGCATTGATGCGGAAGAAGCCAAATCGGTGAAAGGCGTCCTGCGCATTTTTACCGGAGCTGATCTGGCCGAGGTCTGTACGCCCTGGGTTGCTGTGCTGGAGCATCTCAAAGGAATGAAGTCGCCGCCGGAGCATCCCATGGCGATTGACCGATCCTGTTGGGTTGGTGAGCCGGTGGTTGCCGTAGTTGCGACGTCCCGCGCTGCGGCCGAAGATGGCGCTGCATTGGTTGAGGTGGCTTATGATCCGCTCCCGGCTGTCACTGACATGATGACTGCGCTGGATGCGTCCACGCCTGTGCTGCATTCCGAAATGGGTGACAATCTGGCCTTCCAACGGCTGCATGAAGAAGGCGACGTAGACAGCGTCTTCGCGACAGCCCACAAGGTTGTGTCTGCGCACTTCAAGACAGGACGGCACACGGGCGTCACTCTGGAACCCCGGTCAATTCTGGTCGATTGGAACCCTGCTGAAGGACAGATGACGGCGTATCATGCAACGCAGGCGCCGCACATGATGCAGACCGTTCTGGCCAAACATCTGGACATTGCAGAATCTCGCGTGCGGGTCATCTGTGGCGACGTCGGTGGGTCCTATGGGATCAAGGTGCATGTCTATCCAGATGAAGTTGCCACCGCTGCGATTTCCAAGATCATGGCGCGTCCTGTCAAATTCATCGCCGACCGCCTGGAAAGCTTTACCACTGATATTCATGCACGTGACCACGAGATCGATGCGAAAATCGCTGTGGATGCCGAGGGTAAAATCCTGGCGATTGATGTCGATGACTGGACGGCTATTGGCGCCTATTCGGTTTATCCAAGGACATCGGCGATTGAGGGCAATCAGGTCGTGAATTTGTGCGGTGGTCCATATGATTTCGCTAATTATCGCGCCAAGACGACCGTGGTCTTTCAGAACAAGACACCGACTTGCCAATACCGCGCAGTCGGACATCCAATTGCTGTGGCTGTGACCGAAGGGCTGGTCGATATGGCGGCGGCTGAGCTGGGTATGGATCCGATCGAGATACGACGTCGGAATTTATATGCTGACGATGCTTATCCCGTCACCTCGCCCGCAAAGATGCGGTTCGAGGGGCTGTCGCATCACCAGAGCATGGACAAGCTGGTGGAGCTGATGGATTACGATGCGCTGCGTGCGGATCAGGCAGAGGCGCGTGCCCGGGGCGTTCATCGTGGCATCGGCATCGCCAGTTTCATTGAACTGACCAACCCATCGCCATTTATGTATGGCATCGGCGGCGCGCGCATCTCGGCGCAGGATGGTTGCACAGTGCGTATGGACCCGGACGGGTCCATCGTGGCGCTATCCGGGGTGACAGAGCAGGGACAAGGCACCGAAGCAATGCTGTCTCAGATCGTCGCTGAAGGTGTGGGTGTGCACCCAGGCAATGTGCGGATCATCACTGGCGACACCCAAGTCACGCCGTATGGTGGTGGCACCTGGGCATCTCGCGGAGCGGGCATTGGCGGAGAAGCGGCCCTGCGATCGGCACGGGCGCTCCGGGACTCAATCCTGGAAGTCGCAGCCTCCATGCTGCAGTCCGATCTGGCGTCTCTGGATATTCGTGATGGTCAAGTCGTGGATACGGATACCGGTGCACAGCGTATGCCCCTGGCAGAGCTTGGGCGCGTTGTCTATTTCCGCGGCGATACACTGCCTGATGGTCTGCCACGCGAGTTGGTGCAGACCAGGCATTACATCACGTCCGAATACCCGTTTGCATTCACCAACGGGGTGCAGGCCAGTTACCTTGAGGTCGATACCGAGACCGGGATGGTAAAACTTTTGAAGCATTGGTGCGTGGAGGATTGCGGTCGGATCATCAACCCGCAATTGGTCGATGAACAGATAAGGGGCGGCATCGTGCAAGGGCTCGGTGGCGCGCTTTTTGAAGAAATTCACTACGACAGGGAAGGCCAGCTGCTCAACGGGTCGATGGCTGATTACCTGGTGCCGATGGCGGGCGAGATGCCCGACATGGTCGTGGGCCATGTGGAAACCCCGACCAAAGAAAGCGCGCTTGGCGCCAAAGGGGCCGGCGAGGCTGGCACGGCTGGCGCACCGGCAGCTGTGATGAATGCGATCAATGACGCTTTGCGGCCTCTGGGTGCGCAAGTGACGCAAATGCCCTTCACACCAGAGCGCATTCTACGCGCGCTTGGTTCTATTGAAGACTAACACCGCAAAGGGATGTGCAAGAGCATCCGTGTTCAGGGAGGAACAAACATGAAATACGCCTTATTCACTACAGTTGCCGCACTCGGGATCAGTGCCGCAGGTTGGGCCACGGCCCAAGAGCAGATCACGGTCAATATCGGCTCTTCACACCCTGAGGCCAATATCTGGGTTTACGCAATGAAGAACACTTTTCAACCCGAGGTGAACCGCATTCTGGCCGAAGCAGGCGCGTACCAGGTCAACTGGAACGAGGCCTATGCCGGAACCCTTTATAAGTTCACTGACACGCGCGAAGCGGTGATGGATGGGATCGTCGATGTCGGCATGGTGGGCACGGTCTGGGAAGGGGCAAACATGCCGCTCCAGAACGTCACCTATTTCACGCCCTTCGCGACATCCGATCATAAGATGATCATCGAAATTTTCGATGATCTGAGCCAGAACCTGCCCGAACTGGCCAACAGTTGGTCCGAGAACGGCATGGTGCATCTGTCATCATTGATCACAGATAGCTATGACATCTACGCCACCTTTCCGGTAACTGCGATGTCTGACCTGCAAAACCGCAAGCTGAATGCGCCAGGTACGTCGGCGAACTGGCTCCGGGAAACGGGTGCGACGCCCGTCGATGGCGCGCTGACCACATATTACACCAACATCCAGACCGGTGTAACCGAAGGCACATTATCGTTTGCGTCGGGCATCCTGCCTACACGTGTTTACGAAGTCGCACCCGAGTTGACCCGTGTTGGTATCGGTTCGATGTATTTTGGTGGGATCGCTGCCAATGAAGACTTCTTCAACGGCTTGCCAGAGCCTGTCCAGCAGGCGTTTCGCGATGCAGCCAAAGCCACCTCGGCTGCACATGGTGATTATGTGTCTGATCTGGCAGAACGTGCGATGACCGAAATGCAGGCCGCAGGCTTGACGGTTCACGAACTGCCCGAGGCTGAGAAAACGGCGTGGGTCGAGGGTCTTCCCGACATCGTAGCGCCATGGCTTGAGCAAACAGGCGACGCTGGCAAAGTGGTGCTGAAGGCTTATTTCGATGCGCTGCGTGAGCGTGGTGCCACTCCATTGCGCAACTGGGATGAAGGTCGCTAGATTTCGATCTTGAACAATAGGCTTCCGGTTGCTCAATCTGTGACCGGAGCCTTTTGTCGTTTGAAGAAAGCCATGAGCCTGTTGATATGAGCCCATTGATATGAGCAAGGACTATCCCAGCAACGAACCAGATCGATTTGTGCCCAGCTTTGCCGAGGCCCCGGTGGGGTCCATTCTGGGCAGCGTGGCGGCGATCATGTTTTCGTTTGGGACGTTGTGTATTGGCGGGCTCATGGCGTTGGTCGTGGCTGACGTTCTGGGCCGCAATTTCTTTGACTCACCCATTACGGGTGTGTCCGAGATTGCAGCCCGCACAGTCGTGGCCATCGTGTTCCTGCAGGTGGCTGCTGCGATCCAGCAAAAGCGGCTGACACGGGCGGATTTTCTGGTGCGCAGATTACAGCGGGTTTCGCCCAACGCGGTATGCTGGCTTGAGGTGTTTTTTGCCCTGACCGGGGCCATCGTGTTTGCCCTGATCTTCTGGGCCTCGTGGCCCAAGATGATGGATGCCTGGACCGGAGCTGAGTTCTTTGGTGTGCAAGGCGTTTTCACCATCCCCACCTTTCCCTTCCGAGCCATCACAGTGCTCGGTTCCGCTGTGGCGTCGCTTTCGGCGCTCTATCGCATGGCCGATGAAGTGCGCAGCCTTCGGAGCAACGCCAAATGACCACGCTTGCCATCGGTTTCATTCTGATCGTCGTTCTTGTTGGGCTGGTCCTGATAGGTATGCAGATCGCTTATGCGCTTATTTCGGTGGCGTTTGTCGGTATCTGGATCATTCGCGACAATGTAGATCTGGCATTCAAGATGCTGGAGTTGACCGCCTATAGCGGGATTGCTGATTATCTTTTTGCGACGATCCCTCTGTTTGTTCTGATGGGACTTCTGGTGAGCGTCTCCAATGTAGGGCGCGATACTTTCGAGGTGGCGGAACAATTGCTGCGCCGAATGATCTGCGGACTTGGTGTCGCCACGGTTGCGGCCAACACGATCTTTGCGGCAGTGACAGGCGTGTCCATTGCCTCGGCTGCGGTGTTCACGCGGGTCGCTGTGCCGGAAATGACGCGCCATGGATATCGACCGGCGTTCTCTGCCGGGACTGTGGCGGGGTCGTCAGTTCTGGGAATGTTGATTCCTCCAAGTCTCTTGCTCATCATCTACGGCGTCCTGGCTGAGGTCTCGATTGGTGGCATGTTCCTCGCGGGCATCGTTCCGGGGCTGTTGCTTGCAGGCGGATTTGTGGCGATGTTGATTGGCATCACCATTCTATTTCCGCGCTTTGTGCTGACGGATCCTGATGTTTCCAAGGCACGGCGGCTGGACCTAGATATTGATCCAATGCCGCTGTCCACAATGTTGGGCAAGCTGGTGCCGATTGCCCTGCTGGTGATATTGGTGCTGGGCGGGCTTTATACCGGATACTTCACCCCAACCGAGGCAGGCGGTATTGGCGCATTCGGTGCGCTGATCGTGGCCTTGTCGCGCAGGTCTTTGGATCGGAAGCGGCTGTGGGAGGTGATGAAGCAAACGGCGATTATCTCCGTGTCGATCCTGTTGCTGCTCATCGCGGCCAGCTTCTATTCGCGCATGCTGTCGATTGCCGGGCTGCCGAATGCGATTGCAGACCTTGTGCAGGGCTCTGGTTTTGGACCGATGCAGTTCCTGTTGCTTTATGCGGTGATCATCCTGCTGATGGGCATGATCCTGGACAGCACATCAATCCTTCTGATCATGGTGCCGATTGCGGCTCCTATCGCGCAAGGCATGGGCATTGATCTGAGCCACTTTGGAATCATCACGGTTCTTGCTGTCGAGATTGGTTTGCTGACACCGCCCTTCGGGATATCCGTCTTTACCGTTCACAATACGCTTGATGATCCGAATGTCTCCGTCGAACAAATTTTTGCGGCAACCCTGCCATTTGTCGGTGTGATGTTGATCGTTTTGCTTGTGGTCGCTTTGTTTCCAATTACTGCGACAGCTTTCTTGTAGGCTACGATCGGCCAGTGCTGTTGAGCAGATTCAATGTGATAGACCCATCAAGCCATGATTTTCAATGTCCATCCACAGATGCAGTTGATTGGCCGACAATCAACTTTGGTGGAAACTCAATAAAGCGGGGCAACTCGGTTTTGTTCTGACCTTCCAGTCTTTCAATCAACCAGGTTGCGGCGCATGCTGCCATGTCTCCGATTGGTTGGGCGGCATGGGTCAGTGTGGGTGATATGAGTTCACTCCAGGGGACCTCATCAATTGTCGCAATAGAAATGTCTTCCGGGCAGCGCAGCTTCAGGTCTCTCGCCGCTCGCAAGGCCCCAATTGCAGTGACATTATTTGCTGTTATCAGTGCGGTTGGCCGATCCTTCTTGCGCAGTAATTTGAGCGCTGCGCGATAAGACGCCTCCTCATCATATTCACCGAAGCCCAGATCTTTGTCTTCCAGTATCAAACCGGCATCTGACAAGCTTTCACGCAGCCCATCGAGTCTTTCAGTGCCGCTCCACTGGCGCTGGTTGCCAGCGACATGTCCGATCCGGCGATGGCCAAGATCCACCAGATGTCGAACCAGTAATTCCATTCCCATGCGGTTGTCCAATCCAACATGGTCGCACGCCAAACCTGAGAGTTTATGACCGTAGGTTACAAAGCGAATTGAGCTGGTCGAGAGTGCTTCGACATATTCATTACCCGAACCAGAGGGCATGATAATTGCAGCGCGGATGTTTAATTGCTCAAATTTACGAACAAACTCCAGGTCTCGCTTGGGATCATGCGAAGCCGTAGCAGTCATGACCATATAACCTATATCATTCGCCGTTTGTTGAGCCTGTCCCAAAACAGCGCCACCATGCGGGTTCGTCAGATCGGCTAAAATGATGCCAACAATATTGTTGCGCCCCGTTTTGAGGCTCTGGGCAACCGGATTTGGCGTGTAACCGGCTGCCGCGGCGGCATTGAGAATGCGCTCGCGGGTCTTGGCTGAGACGCGCTCTGGTGCACTGAACGCGAGTGACACGGTCGATTTCGCAACGCCAGCACTCTTTGCAATGTCAGCTGCTGTTACGCGACTTGAAATGATAGCCACTCTGGATTCCCTACGCTTTATAAAATCGGTTCGATAATAGAATAACAACTGCTCCAGATACAAACTGATAGCTGGGTTATGTTGACAAATTCAAGGCATAGACGCTACCTTAATCATCGAACCGGTTCGATAAATGGTTTTACGACCAGCGTTTCATTGGAGGAAACAGAAATGCAAAACATGTTTAAAACGGCTCTGCTGATTGGTTGCGGTGCCTTGATTGCGCTTCCGGCATTTGCAGAAACAACGATTAGTTTCAGATATAATGACCCTGATCCGGAGGTGATCGAGGCCGCGATTGAAGCCTTTGAGGCGGAAAATCCGGACATCAATGTCGAACTGGAGCGTATATCCTGGGGCGATTCACGGACACAATTCCTGCGTGAAGCTGCTGTGGGTACAGGTCCTGATATCGTTCACATTGCTTTCGTATGGCCGTTGGAGATGGGCAGCGCTGGTGCATTGCTGCCATTGAACGATCTGATCGAAAAAAATGGTGCAGGGTCTGGCTTTGATAACTTCATCGCGACTGATCTCGCGCGCGACGCGGATGGCAACATCTTCGGCCTTCCCTGGACCGCCGATACTTGGACGCTGATCTATACGCCTGCAGTCCTGCAGGAAGCGGGCGTTGAAGTTCCAAAGACCTGGGATGAACTGCAAGCCGCAAGCCGCATGGTGACAGAAAAGACCGGTAAAGTCGGGTTCGGCTTTCCTGCTGGTAGTGGTGCTACAAATACAGCATGGTTTTTGCTGAATTATCACTTGTGGTCAAACGGTCATGCATTGGTTGAAGAGGACGGAAATGGCGGTTTTCAGGTTGGTGTCGACACAGCATCTCTTGCCAATAGCTTCAAATTCTTTGCAGACTTTATGGGCGAAGGCGGCAACCCGCAGTCCAACATTGCATTGGGTGGTCTAGCAGATATCGGCTCTCTGGCGCCTATGGTTGAAGGCGATCAAGCCTTCGCACTGGTGCCGCCAAATGTCGCGAAAGCCGTGATTGCGGCTTACAAGGAGAAAAGCGGATCGGATGATGTGCCTTTTGCGTCTAGTGGTGTTCCAACTGGTTCAGTTGGTGGTGTAAGCCATATGGGCGGACGTATGCTCGGCATTAATGCCAATACCGAACATGCTGATGAGTCATACAAGTTCATTCAATTTTTGATTTCCAATGAATTTTTCTCTGACTTTTTGACGGCGCAGTTCCCGGCAAGCAAGTCTGCTCTTGCTGCTTTGGAGTATCCGGCGGGGCTTGAAGGGTATGGCATGCAATTGCCAAATGCCCGGACTTGGGGCGCGTACGCCAATGGCAAGACGCCTATCGGAACCATGTGGAGCGAAGCGGGCCGAGAGTTCGGCGCAATTCTGGTCGGTGATAAAACACCCGAAGAAGCTGCTCAGTCATTGATTGATACGATCAACGACATGCTGAACAGCTAACCAAAGCAGTAAATCAAATCAGGCCGGCCAATTGGCTGGCCTGCCTTTATCTCTACGAGGAATATATGCTCAGCTATTCCAAGGATCAGCGAAAATTTGTCTTGCTGATGCTGTTGCCAGCGTTCGGCATGACGGCAGCATTTTTCCTCTGGCCCACAATCTACAACATCAAAAACAGCTTTACAGACCTTAGTCTTCTGGGGCTGCGCGATGGTGGCAAGTGGATTGGCCTAGACAATTACATCGAACTTTTTAACGATTCCGATTTTAAGAAAGTCGTCTTCAATACGTTGTTCTGGCTGACATTTGTCTCGGTCAGTATTCGGCTGGTTCTGGGCTTTGCGATAGCGCTCTTTATTGAATCCCAGCTTGTGCGCCGTTTGCGCTTGACCGTGCCGCTTCGTATGGCCGCGCTTCTGCCATGGGCAACACCCGATATTGTTGCCGTCACAGTGTGGAAGCAGATTTTCGATGGACGCACCGGCGCCATCAATAACAAGCTGGTCGAGTGGGGTTTTATTGATCAGCCCATCGTTTTTCTCGGCGATCCTTCTTATGTCTGGCCTTCCATAATCACAATCATTGTATGGAATGGCCTGCCCATCATCGTACTGACAATGGCCGCAGCGCTACAATCCGTGCCGCGCGATCTGTATGAAGCTGCAGATATTGACGGGGCCAATAGCTGGATAAAATTCTGGCATGTGACTTTCCCTCATGCCCTGCCAGCTCTTGCCGTACTGGGACTTCTTACAACCATCTGGACGTTCAACAATTTCATCTATGTCTGGATGGCTACAAGTGCTGGACCGGGCACCTTTTCAAATGTTCTGGCAACGGAAGTTTATCTTCAGGCATTCGTGAACTTCAAGCTTGGCCTGTCATCGGCAATTGGCACATTCATGGCAGCACTCGCGTTGGTATTTGGCATCATTTACTTCCGATATGTTGTCACAAAACGGTTTGGAGGGCTGATGTGACCGATGTCGCAATAAACCGGTCGACAGTGAAACGTCGCAAGCGTGGCCTGACCCGCAAGCACAGCCCTGTCAAAACAGCAGCAGCACTCGTCCTTGCGGCCTTGCTCATCTTCTTTTTTGCCTCGCCTGTGGTGTGGATTTATTGGGCGTCATTCAAGCCCAGTGCCTCATTGATCGGTACAGGCACGCAAGGCCTTGTTTTCACTTTTGAAAATTATAAAAATGTTTGGAAGAATGACTTCGGCCGCTTCATGTTCAACAGCCTGTTTATCTGTGGCATTTCGGTCATTATCTCCACCAGTGTTGCGGTCTGCGCTTCTTACGTTTTATCGCGCTATCGTTTTGCCTATAAAAAGTGGCTGTTCGGCTTTCTTGTGCTGACGCAAACCTTTCCGTGGATCGTGATGATGACGCCATTGTTCATCATGTTTGCAAAGCTTGATCTCATCAACAATCACTTCGCCCTGATGTTTTGCTACGTTACGATCACCCTTCCATTTTCGATCTACCTCATGGTTGGCTATCTGGAAGCCGTGCCCAGAGATCTTGATGAAGCGGCTTTGATGGATGGGTGCTCGCGTTTTCAAACGCTGCGCCACATCATTCTGCCGTTGCTCGCTCCGGGAATTGTTGCCACTGCAACCTATTCATTTCTCCTGATGTGGACAGAATTTCTGCTGGCTATTGCGCTTCTGACAAAAACGTCACTGAAAACACTCCCGCTCGGTCTGGCACTGTTCTTTGGCGAAGAAACCGTTGATTGGGGCGCCGTGATGGCCGCCTCTGCACTCACAACTCTGCCCGCTTTGTTGTTATTCCTGCCGGTTCAGTCTCGCCTTGTGGCTGGTCTGTCTGCTGGTTCGGTCAAAGGTTAAAAAATGGAAACCGCGATTTTGACTAGCAAATATCCTGCCCTTGAGCTGAAAAACGTGGAAAAGCGTTTCGACAGCTTTGTAGCCCTGCAGGGCCTTAGTTTTTCTGTTCCGCAAGGCGCATTTGTCGCAATTGTCGGCCCATCCGGTTGCGGAAAGTCTACGCTTTTGCGCTTGATTGCAGGCTTGGAGGCAACAACTGACGGCGAGATATGGCTGGACAGCGAAGACGTGACTGAAGCGTCCGCAGGCGAACGGGGCCTTGCAATGGTGTTTCAATCCTATGCGCTGTATCCGCATAAGACGGTGCGCGAAAACATGGCGTTTTCACTCAAAATTGCAAAACGGTCAAAGGCGGAGATTGAAAGCCGTGTGGCAGAGGCCGCCCGTGCTCTTCAATTGGAGGAACTCCTTGACAGGCTCCCCAAGCAACTCTCCGGGGGGCAGAGACAGCGTGTCGCGATCGGCCGCGCGATCGTTCGAAAGCCCAAAGTGTTTCTGTTTGATGAGCCGCTTTCAAATCTCGATGCGGCCTTGCGTGCCGAAACTCGCGTTGAATTGGCAGAACTCCACCAGCGGCTCGCTGCAACAATGATTTATGTCACGCATGACCAGGTTGAAGCGATGACGCTAGCTGATCAGATCATCATACTCAATGCCGGTGAAATACAGCAGATAGGCACCCCCAAGGAACTGTATAGTGAGCCGAAGAATGCGTTTGTGGCGGGTTTCATTGGCTCACCAAAAATGAATTTCGTCTCGGGTACCATAAATATTGCAACGTTTGAATCTGCGGACCTATCGATTTCAGGCCTCAACCAGATTGCATCTGGTGCTACCACGCTGGGCGTACGCCCAGAATCTCTGATGCTTGCAGACAAAGGCAAGGGTATTGGTCAAATCGAAGTTTCAATTGTGGAATATCTTGGAGATGAGAGCGTCATTCATGGCCGTTTGGGTGATGGCACACCGATAATTCTGATCGATAAGGGGAGCGTCGAGTTCTACACTGGTGACAGAGTTTCCATTGATATTGAAAGCGTTGATGCCCTTCACTTCTTTTCACCTGAAAATGGTGAGCGCATCGTGCCGTCTCCAAAAACACCGAGCAAAGGATAGACGATGGGAACGAAACCAAATTTCATTTTCATTATTGCAGATGACCATCGCTCTGGTTCAATCGGCGCGCATGGCTGCAGTGAAGTCTCAACACCCAATTTGGACGCATTGGCAAAACGTGGCACTGATTTTCGTGGTGCGCATTGCCAAGGTGGTTTCAATCCTGCTGTCTGTACGCCTTCTCGCGCAACTGTCATGACTGGTAGAAGCGTCTTGATTTAACGCCGCGTGAAAATCGCCATGCTGATGATTTCAGCGTTGGCGCAATTATCCCGCCCCATATACCGACGATGCCCCAATT
>CAZOCA010000034.1:6509-11730 GCA_964578105.1 uncultured Pararhizobium sp. | reverse complement strand
ACCCAATTGGCCAGATGGAATAGCATCAGGTGCGGGCCGAGGCGCTTGTTTGGGTGCCTTAGCCTGTTGATCTTTGTTTTGGTGTCGGCATCAGTGATGGCGCAGGCTGCGGATTTGCAGTTTGACGACATATTCAAGTTGGAGAAAACAACCGGTACACTGGTTGTGGTAAGCCTTGGTCAGCAAAAAACCTGGGTCCACAATGAAGCGCGTGCGGCCCAAGCCAAAACACCGGCGTCCACGTTCAAAATACCAAACAGCCTGTTTGCACTGGAAGCCGGAGCGGTCGCCAATGTGGATGAGCTTGTGCCATGGGATGGCACAAAGCGGCGCATCAAAGCCTGGAACAAGCCTCACAGTCTGCGCAGCGGTATCATCGTGTCTTCGGTGCCGACCTATCAGGAACTGGCACGCCGCATTGGTCTTGGCCAGATGGCGTCTTTTGTTGCGAAAGCCGGCTATGGCAATCAGCAAATCGGCGATGTGGTTGATATGTTCTGGCTGCAGGGCCCTCTGCAAATCTCGGCCTATGAGCAAATTGATTTCTTAAAGCGACTGCATTTACGTGATCTGCCGTTTGCGCGGGACAATCTGGAAGCCACAATCGATATTCTCGAGGTGGATCGTGGTGACAATTGGGTCCTGCGGGCCAAGACAGGCTGGGCCATAAATACCAAACCGGCCATTGGCTGGTATGTAGGATGGCTGGAGCTTCAAAAGGACACTTATGTTTTTGCGCTGAACATCGACATGCTGGATTCCAAAATTCATCGAAAGTCCCGCACGGCCATTGCAAAACAGGCTCTTCAACGCATTACGGGAGAACAACTCTGGTGATCCGCGCCACCCATCATATCGATCATGTTCACGATGCAGCAGATACGATCACGCTGGATGAAACCGCGCGGCACAGGCGCCGCGTCAAAATGCGGTCAGATAGTGGAATTGAATTTCTGCTCGATCTGCCTGAGGCGCGATTGTTGCGCCATGGTGAGGGGCTGGTGCTGGACGATGGCCGGGTGATTGAAGTGCAGGCCGAACCGGAACAGCTATATGAGGTGCGGGCGCGCGACGAAAAGCACCTTCTGCAACTCGCCTGGCAATTGGGCAACCGGCACCTGCCAGCGCAGATTACTGCGGACAGTATTCGCATTCGCGCTGATCATGTCATCAAGGCAATGCTGATTGGCCTTGGCGCAAAGGTGGCTGAAATAAACGCTCCATTTGATCCGGAAGGCGGCGCTTATGGTCAGGCCGACAACACGCACGCCCACAGTCACGGGCATCACGCCCACAGCCACGATTGAGGATGTTGTAATGTCGGCTGAAGGCATTGGGTTGATCCGCCTGTTAAGTTGGCTGTCGCCGGTTTTTCCAACAGGGGGCTTTGCCTATAGCAACGGACTGGAACGGGCGGTCCACGATGGCCTTGTCAGCAGTGAATCGGAATTGTGCGACTGGCTGCGCAGTATCATCACCCACGGATCTGCAAAGAATGATCAGATATTCCTGGCGGAGAGCTGGCGGCAGGCTGTTGCCAAGGAGACCTGCCAAACCGTCGCCGAGCTGGCAATTGCGCTGGCTGGTAGTAAAGAACGGCATCTGGAACTGACCGCACAGGGTGAAGCCTTCGTGCTGGCCGTCGAAAACTGGGAGTTTGAAACGCGCCCGGATTTCGCAGGATTGTATCCTCTGCCGGTGGTGGTCGGTGCTTATTGTGCCGTGGGGGGCGTAGACTTGAAAACTGCTTTGATCGGCTATCTGCAGGCGGTGATATCCAATCAGTTGCAAGCAGCCATTCGCTTATCTGTATTGGGACAGTCTGGCGCGGCGCGCATTCTGGCCGCTCTGGAGCCAGATATTGCTCGTTTATCAGCCGCAGCCGCTGAATCGACATTGGATGATCTTGGAACTGCGACCATCAATGTCGATATCGCCTCCATGAACCACGAAACACAAAGGGTTAGATTGTTCCGATCATGAGTGATGACACCTATAAAATCGGCAAGGAATTGTCCGAAAGCCTTAATCCGGGCATGGAAGACGCGTTGCGCCAGCGTTATGGTCACCTTGTGCCCGGCATGGCGGAATCGGTCGTGGATTTCGCCTATGGCCAACAATATGCCCGCGAAGGTCTGGATCTCAAGACGCGCTATCTGGCAACCATTGCAGCGCTCACAGCGCTTGGTAGCCAGACCAAACCCCAATTGAAAGTCAACATTGCAGGCGCTCTGAAAGCTGGAGCAAGCCAGCGTGAAATTGGCGAAGTGATCTGGCAGATGGCGCTGTATGGCGGCTTTCCAGCCGCTGTGAATGCGCTCAACGCTGCGTTGGAAGTTTTCGAGGACGAAACAGAATGAGCAACTCTCAAAATGGTCCGTTGCGCGTTGGCATTGGCGGGCCGGTGGGCACCGGCAAAACCACACTGACCGCCGAATTATGCAAGGCCATGCGTGATAAATGGTCCATCGGTGTCATCACCAATGACATTTACACAAGTGAAGATGCAGAAGCATTGGTGCAGCTTCAGGCGCTGTCTGCGGACCGCATTATGGGCGTGGAAACCGGCGGCTGTCCGCATACGGCCATTCGTGAAGATGCCTCCATCAATCTACATGCCATCCGTGAGATGAACGAGCGCCATCCTGATCTTGATGTCATTTTCATTGAGTCCGGCGGCGATAATCTGGCGGCCACCTTTTCGCCGGAGCTGGCGGATCTGACGCTCTATGTCATTTCTGTCTGTCAGGGCGGAGATATCCCGCGCAAGGGCGGTCCTGCGATCACGCGTTCAGATTTGCTGATCATCAATAAAACAGAACTGGCACCTTATGTGGGTGTTGATCTGACGCAATTGGAAGCAGATGCCCATAAATCGCGCAGTGGTCGCCCAACGGCCATGACAGATCTGCGCAGTGGCAAAGGGCTGGAAACGGTGATTGATTTTCTGCAGAATTCCGGCGGCCTTTAGATCAAGTATTGGCCGGTTTGAAGGACTGCTGCGCTCCCCGCCAAAAGCAGGGAGCGCAAGGTCATTTTGGTGCAAACAACCTGCCGCAAAAAAATGCAGCCTGCTCATAATAGAGTCGCTGCAGAAATTTTGCCAAAGAATTCGCTGAAAATTTCATCATTTGCCAAAAAAATAGGCAGTTTTAAATACTGCTCACTAAATGTGCGGTGCTGTGCTCGTTCATAAGGCTTTTTGAACAGCCTTATATATGCAAAATAGGGAATGTTGCCTGATTGCAACCTATTTAAGCATCTGATTTTATTAATAAAAAATTAAAACCGATATTTTTGACCTGTGTTTGGCATGGCACTTGCAATCTTTTGTGCGGTGTAAACAAACCTGTCGGAGGTATCATGACTGGTAAACTTAAAACTCTCGCTTTGGCGTCCCTGGCGTCAACTGTAATGGCAACGGCGTCCTTCACCGCCAGTGCTCAGGAAACGATTAAAGTCGGCGTCCTGCATTCACTGTCCGGTACAATGGCGATTTCCGAGACAACCCTAAAAGACGCAATGTTGATGCTCATTGACGAGCAGAACAAAAAAGGCGGTCTTCTGGGCATGCAGCTGGAAGCTGTGGTTGTTGATCCGGCTTCTGACTGGCCGCTCTTTGCTGAAAAAGCACGTGAGCTGATCGAAGGCGAAGGTGTTGCGTCCGTGTTTGGCGCTTGGACCTCTGTGTCTCGTAAATCAGTTCTGCCAGTGTTTGAAGAGTTGAACAGCCTGCTGTTCTACCCTGTTCAGTACGAAGGTGAAGAAAGCCAGCGCAACGTATTCTACACGGGCGCTGCGCCGAACCAGCAGGCTATTCCTGCGGTCGATTATCTGATGGAGAACGAAAGCGTTGAGCGCTGGGTTCTGGCCGGAACTGACTATGTCTATCCGCGCACAACCAACAAGATTCTTGAAGCCTACCTGCAGTCCAAAGGTGTGGCTGCTGAAGACATCATGATCAACTACACGCCATTTGGTCATTCAGACTGGCAGACGATTGTTGCTGACATCAATGCATTTGGCTCAGCTGGTAAAAAGACAGCTGTTGTCTCCACCATCAATGGTGATGCCAATGTTCCATTCTACAAGGAACTCGGCAATCAGGGCATCAAAGCGGAAGATATTCCGGTTGTTGCTTTCTCGGTTGGTGAAGAAGAACTGGCTGGTCTCGATACAACACCGCTTGTCGGTCACCTTGCTGCCTGGAATTACTTCCAGTCCGCAGACACAGAAGAAAACGCTGAATTCATCGAAAAATGGAAGACCTTCATTGGCGATGAAAACCGCGTAACCAACGATCCAATGGAAGCTCATTATATCGGCTTCAACATGTGGGTTAAAGCGGTCGAAAAAGCCGGCACAACTGATGCGGATGCCGTTATCGATGCAATCATTGGTGTCTCCGTACCAAACCTGACCGGTGGCTTCTCAGCCATGATGCCAAACCATCACATCACCAAGCCTGTCCTCATTGGCGAAATCCAGGAAGACGGTCAGTTCGAAACTGTTTGGGAAACCTCCGGTCTCGTTGTTGGCGATGCATGGTCTGACTATCTGCCAGACTCCAAGGATCTGATTTCCGATTGGCGTGCGCCAATGTCTTGCGGCAACTTCAACACGGCTACAGGCCAGTGCGGCGGTAAAGGTGTCAACTAAGTCCTGACCGGACTTGGCATTCTCTTGCAACAGGTTTCCGGGCGGCGCTCCCTCCCACTTCGCCCGGAAACGCTTCAAAAATGAAACACCCCAAAACCTCCCATGTTGAAGGTCTTAAAAGCGTGTATCGCAATTCAATTCTGGCACTGCTGACTGTATGGTGTCTGTCGCTCTTTGCGCCTGTCGCAAACGCACAAGAGCCTGATCTCCAGGCAATTATTCAAAAACTCGCTACATCCAAAAATTTCAACCAGACCAAAGCCATTGTGGCGGAGCTTACCGCGACCGGTGATGCGTCAGTTGCCGGTGTCCTGAACGCTCTGTCAGAGGGTGCGGTGTATTTCCGCAAATCTGACGGGCAGGTGTTCGTGGTTCCGGGAAGCGGGAATACGCTTGCGCTGTTCGATCCATTGACGGGGGAGGCGGCCGGCGAAGCTGGAAAACGCGAACTTACAAAGGTCAGAGTCAATAATTCACTTCGGCGCAGCATCAGAGACGCCATTGGTGGCCTGACGCTGGCGTCTGAAGATCCCACGGTCCGACTGAACGCTGCAAACACACA
>CAZOCA010000034.1:0-6499 GCA_964578105.1 uncultured Pararhizobium sp. | reverse complement strand
CGGATGTCGATGCGCTGCCGGCCATTGAAGCTGCGCTGGAAAAGGAAACCGATGAAACAATTGCCATGCGCCTGCGTCAGGCCCAGGCCGCCGCAACTCTGATTTCCGATCGATCACTGGAAGAAAAGACGACCGCCGTCAATGTCATGACCACGCTCGGCAATCGGGAGGCTTTGGCTTTCCTGACCCGCTTTGAAGCGCAGGCCGAGGGCGAGCTGAAAATCCTTGCAGCCAGCGGAATCACCAAGATTGAGAAATCGCTCAAGCTTTGGGGCATGGGGCAAAATATCTGGTACGGGGTCTCGCTTGGCTCAGTGCTGCTGTTGGCAGCCATTGGCCTTGCCATCACATTTGGTGTGATGGGTGTCATCAACATGGCCCATGGCGAGATGGTCATGCTGGGGGCGTACACCACGTATCTTGTGCAGGAAATTATCCGCAACTCGATGCCGGAACTGATGGACTGGTCACTGCTGATCGCGCTGCCTCTGGCATTTATGGTGTCGGCTCTGGTTGGATTAGTTCTGGAACGCGGTGTTATTCGCTTCCTCTATGGTCGACCGCTGGAAACATTGCTGGCAACCTGGGGTGTCTCTCTCATCCTGCAACAGGCGGTACGAACTTTGTTTGGCCCCAGCAATCAGGAGGTTTCAAACCCCTCCTGGATGTCCGGCGCCTTTGAGGTCGGCCTGATCACAATCACCTGGAACCGTCTGTACATTCTGATTTTCGCGCTTTGCGTGTTTGCAATATTGCTCTGGGCTTTCAACAAAACGTCGCTGGGTCTGCAAATGCGCGCTGTCACGCAAAACAGACGCATGGCATCTGCCATGGGCATTCGCACTCCATGGGTTGATGCGCTGACCTTCATGCTTGGCTCCGGCATTGCCGGGATTGCCGGCGTGGCGCTCAGCCAGATTGACAATGTGTCGCCCAATCTGGGCCAAAGCTACATCATCGACAGCTTCATGGTCGTGGTGTTTGGCGGGGTTGGCAACTTGTGGGGAACGCTTGTGGGTGCCTTGTCACTCGGGGTCTTCAACAAATTCCTGGAACCCTATGCAGGCGCGGTGCTTGCCAAAATTCTGGTGCTGGTTTTCATCATTCTGTTCATTCAGAAGAAACCGCGCGGCCTGTTTGCACTTAAGGGACGGGCAATCGAGACATGATTTTAACGCATTTCCTCAGAAAGGGTCTCACCTGGCCCATCACGTTGACCATTCTGGTCATTCTGGCATCGGCCTTTGCGGTTCCATTCCTGAACCTCTATCTCGATACCGCTCATCCGTTGCATATCCCCAACCATCTGGTGGGTCTGTACGGCAAATATCTCACCTATGCGCTTCTGGCCCTGGCCTTGGATCTGGTCTGGGGTTATTGCGGCATTCTCTCGCTCGGTCATGGCGCATTCTTTGCGCTGGGCGGCTATGCCATGGGCATGTATCTCATGCGCCAGATTGGACCGCGCGGCGTTTACGGTGATCCGATCCTGCCCGATTTCATGGTCTTTCTGAATTGGCAGGAACTGCCCTGGTTCTGGTATGGTTTTGATAATTTCTGGTTTGCGGCATTGATGATTGTTCTGGTGCCAGGCGCATTGGCTTTTGTCTTTGGTTGGTTTGCCTTCCGCAGCCGGGTCACAGGCGTTTATCTGTCAATCATCACACAGGCCATGACCTACGCTCTGCTGTTGGCGTTCTTCCGCAATGATATGGGCTTTGGCGGCAATAATGGCCTGACCGATTTCAAGGATATTCTGGGCTATGACATTCAGGCCAGTGCGACCCGCGCCGGACTGTTTTCCGCAAGTGCCATTGCATTGGCGCTCGGCGTTCTGATCACGGCGGCCATTACCAGTTCGCAATTCGGCAAGTTGATGATTGCTGTGCGGGATGCGGAAAGCCGGACGCGTTTTTTGGGATACCGGCCTGAAATGGTCAAACTGTTCGCTTTCGTGGTGTCCGCCATTATGGCTGGCATTGCCGGGGCGTTGTATGTGCCGCAAGTCGGCATCATCAACCCGGGAGAATTTGCCCCGGCCAACTCCATCGAAGTGGTTGTCTGGACCGCAGTCGGCGGACGCGGAACCATTATAGGTCCCATTATTGGTGCTTTGGTGGTGAATGCCGGCAAGAGTTGGTTTACCGGTGCTTTCCCGGAATATTGGCTGTTCGCGCTGGGCGGCCTGTTTATTCTGGTAACGCTTTTGTTGCCAAAGGGCATTGTCGGCACTGTGCGGGATGGCTGGGCAAAACTGCGCCCCGCCAAACAACCACCGGCGCAGGATGACCAAGATAAAACGGCTGCAGATAAATCAGCCAGCCAGCCTCAGGCAGCGGAGTAGGTCATGACCGAGAAAACCAATTCATTGCTGTATCTGGACGGCGTATCCGTTTCATTTGATGGCTTTAAAGCCATCAACAATCTGTCGCTGGTGCTGCAGCAAGGTGAAATGCGCGCTATTATTGGCCCCAACGGGGCTGGTAAAACCACAATGATGGACATCATGACCGGTAAGACACGTCCGGACACTGGCGATGTGATTTTCGCCGGCGATGTTGATCTGACCAAGCATGATGAAGCCGATATTGCCACAATGGGCATTGGCCGGAAATTTCAAAAGCCAACAGTTTTTGAAGGCCATACGGTCGAGGACAATATCGCGCTGGCGCTGGCTGGGACCCGAGGCGTCATTGCCACGCTTTTTCACCGCCGCAGTGAAGCCGGGGAAGGGCGCATTCGCCAGATTCTGGATACGATCCGCTTGTCTCACTTGCGCGGAAATACAGCGGGCAATCTCAGCCACGGTCACAAGCAGTGGCTCGAATTCGGCATGTAGCTGGAGCAGGATCCAAAACTCCTTCTGGTGGCCGAGCCGGTTCCGGGTATGACAGATGCCGAAACCGAAGCAACAGCATCCTTGCTGCGCGACATCGCGGAGGATCATTCGATTATTGTTGTGGAACACGACATGGGATTCGTGCGCGAATTAGGCGTCAAGGTGACCTGCCTTCACGAAGGTTCGGTGCTCTCGGAAGGTTCATTGGACCATGTGTCAGCCGACCCGAGGGTCATAGAAGTTTATTTAGGACGTTGATGATGCTGACTGTAGACAATGCCGTTCTGCACTATGGAGCAGCAGAAGCGCTTCGGGGTGTGTCCATGGAAGCAGCTTCTGGCCGCATCACCTGTGTTCTGGGTCGCAATGGTGTCGGCAAGACCAGCTTGATGCGCGCAGTTGTGGGGCATCATCCGCTCACATCGGGCAAAATCAGCATGGAAGGCAAGGTACTTGGCAAATCGGCCTCCTATGACCGCGCCCGATCGGGCATCGGTTTTGTGCCACAGGGGCGCGAGATCTTTCCCCTGCTCAGTGTCGAGGAAAATCTGGAAACCGGATACGCCGCTGTCAAACGCGCATCGCGCACAATCCCGACCTATGTGTTTGAACTGTTTCCGGTTCTGAAAGACATGCTGCACCGGCGTGGTGGCGATTTGTCAGGTGGGCAGCAACAGCAACTGGCCATCAGCCGGGCTTTGGTAACACGGCCAAAGCTTCTGGTCCTGGATGAACCGACCGAAGGCATCCAGCCATCCATCATCAAGGATATCGGCCGCGCCATCCGCTTCCTGCGCGATGAAGAGGGCATGGCCATTTTACTGGTCGAGCAATATCTCGATTTCTGCCGCGAGCTGGCCGATGATATCTACATTATGGATCGCGGCGTAGTGGTCCATACCGGTGATGCTGAAAGCCTGGACCGAGACGATGTGCGCCAGCATTTGATGGTTTGAGCCAACCTATTCGGTGTAAATTTCGCCGGTGGCCTGATTGATGCGAATGCCAATTGTCGCGGGTGTCGTGGCTCCGGTTCCGCCAAAATCATAGCGCTCCAGCGGCACACTCAATAACAGGCCGAGGCCAGGATCATAGCTGGCAGTGATGCTGTCAAAATGGATCCAGTTGAAGCCGCTCAATTCCGGGCCATCGGTCAGCAATTTGCACTGCCGGCCTTCCAGTTCCACTTCTGAGTTGGTTGGTGCAAGAATGGCAAGGTACGAGCTGCAGCAGACCGGCTCTCCGCCTGTATCCACATGAGCAATTCTGATTTTGCCATTGGCAAAGGTCCGTGTGTGGCTCTCCCATGGTTCAACAATATTTCGCAAACTGGCGGGCCAGTCACAATCGGAAATCGCTTCTTGTGCCGTGGCCGTGTTGACCAGAAAGCAGAACGCGGAAAGGAAGCCGAGGCTGGTTGATATGAAGCGCACGAGGAGACTCCTTGCAAGTTTCGGTCTGGATGCAAATGCCGCCAGTCTTGCCGCACAGCATACCATATCAGCGATCCCAAAACAGAGCTTTCTACATCCTCCGCGAGCACGGAATTCCTGAGGGTTTCCGCCCTTTGCAATAAAGTTCTGTGGACAATGTGGCAGCGCTTGTCAGGTCCCTGAATTCGCACTACCGTGAAGGATTGTGGCAATCCCTCCTGCCATGTTTCAACAAGGAGCCTTTCTATGACAGATCCAATCAAATCGCTGATTAATGCAGCGATTTCACGCCGTTCGGTGTTGAAAAGTGCAGGCTTGGGTGCCTCCGCGCTGGCCATGCCGGGCCTCATGGGGGCAGCTAATGCTGCCAGCCACGCACCGCTTAAGGTTGCAGCCATTTACACGCTTCCTGTGGAGCAGCAATGGATCAGCCGCATTCATAAAGCAGCTGTTGCGGCCGCTGAACGCGGTGAAATTGAATATGTCTATTCAGAAAGCACATCCAACAATGATTATGAGCGTGTCATGCGCGAATATTCTGAAGCTGGCCATGATCTGATCATCGGTGAAACCTTTGCTGTTGAAGACGCGGCACGTGACGTGGCTCGGGACTATCCGGACAAAGCCTATCTCATGGGTTCCAGCTTCAAACCAATGGATGATGCCCCGAATTTCGCGGTGTTTGACAACTACATTCAAGACGCGGCCTATCTTTCCGGTATCATTGCAGGCGCCATGACCAAAACCAAGAATATCGGCATGGTTGGCGGCTTCCCAATTCCGGAAGTGAACCGCCTCATGCACGCATTCATGGCGGGCGCTCTGGAAATGCAGTCGGACATCAAATTCCAGGTTGCTTTCATCGGCTCCTGGTTTGATCCGGCCAAGGCAAAAGAAACTGCCTTCGCTCAGATCGATGGCGGCGCTGACATCATGTATGCCGAGCGTTTTGGTGTATCGGATGCGGCTAAGGAGAAAAACGTTTTGGCCATCGGCAATGTGATCGATACTCAGGCAGATTATCCTGACACGGTCGTTGCTTCAGCCATCTGGCATTTCGAGCCAACACTGGCTGCAGCCATTGAAAAAGCCAAGGCTGGCGAATTTAAAGCCGAGGATTACGGAGTCTATTCCTTCATGAAAGCGGGCGGCTGTTCTCTTGCGCCTTATGGCACATTTGAAGGCAAGATTCCGGAAGAAGCTCTTGCCATGGTCACTGCAAAAGAAGCCGCCATCAAGGATGGAAGCTTCACGGTTACCATCAATGATGAAGAGCCGAAATCCAGCTAGTGACTGCACAACCGAGCGGAGAGGTTGTTCTCAACCTCTCCGGTATCACCAAGACATTTGGTCCGCTCGTCGCCAATGATTCCATCAGCTTTTCCCTGAAACAGGGAGAGGTGATTGCCCTTCTGGGTGAAAATGGCGCTGGCAAAACGACCCTCATGAATATCCTGTTTGGCCACTATGTGGCCGATGCTGGAACCGTGACCGCATTCGGTCATGAACTGCCGAAGGGCGATCCGCAGGCCGCGCTTGATGCAAAAATCGGTATGGTCCACCAGCATTTTACGCTGGCGGACAACATGACCGTGCTCGACAATATTGCCCTTGGAACACAAAAGCTGTTCCGGCCAAGGTTTGACCGCGCCAAAGCCCGGCAGCGCATTGTCAGCCATGCGGAAGATTTCGGCCTGTCGGTCAATCCTGACGCGCTGATTGCAGATCTGTCGGTGGGAGAGCGCCAGCGTGTTGAAATTTTAAAAGCGCTGTATCGCGATGCCCGCATTCTTATTCTTGATGAACCCACAGCGGTTTTGACCCCGCTTGAAACCGATGCCTTGTTCCGCACCCTGAAAATGCTGGTGGCAAAGGGCCTGTCGATCATCTTCATTTCCCACAAGCTGCAGGAAGTCATGGCCGTCAGTGACCGTGTGCTTGTGCTGCGCGGCGGCAAGATGGTTGGTGAAGAACTGACCGCCAACACGGACCGCAAGGCGTTGGCCAGCCTGATGGTTGGAGAAGACATCGAGCCGCCTAAAATTTCTGAACCTCAAACCGGTAAGACCGTGTTCAAGCTGGAAGGTGTGAACGCAAAAGGCGTTGGCACCGGCGCAGATTTGCACGATATTTTCTTGGAGTTGAAGGCTGGATAAATTACCGCTCTGGATGGCGTCTCAGGAAATTGACAGGCCTCAATAGGCGCGCACATCTCATGCACTATATC
>CAZOCA010000033.1:0-11832 GCA_964578105.1 uncultured Pararhizobium sp. | reverse complement strand
ATTTGTGTCAATGCGGATGCTTTCAACCGGTGCCCGGTTCCGTGCCATTTGTATGATCAGCCGCGCCGCTTCCCGCCCCATGCGGCGGTGAGGCACGTGAACAGTGGTGAGGCCGGGTTCAACAGCTTCGGCCAGATCGATATCGTCAAAGCCGACGACCGATACATCATCAGGAACTTTCAGCCCGGCCTGATGAGCTGCTTTCAGGGCACCTGCCGCCTGTACATCATTGCCACAGATGATGGCGGTTGGCGGCGTCTCCAGCGCAAGAAGCTTATGTGCTGCGGCCCTGCCTTCATCAATTGTATATTCAGTTTCGACCAGATATGGCGGCTGCAATTTCAGGCCGTTTTGTTTCATGGCATTGGACACGCCCTTGATGCGCTCGCGTGCCCTGTCATTGCCTTTGGTCGTACCGCCGATCATGGCGATTTGTCGATGGCCGCGCCTGATGACATGCATTGCCATTTCATAGGCTGCCTGGCGATTGTCAAAACCCACATTGCAGTAAGGGGAATCGGTCACTGAGGTCCACATAAGGAGAAAGGGCACGCGTCTGTCTGTCAGAAATTGATAGGTCTCTTGTGGGCGTTCATGGCCAATCAGCACCAAGCCGTCCACGCCGCGCCCTAACAGGGCTCTGATCTGCTTGGCCTCTTTTTCGGGGTCATAAAGGGATGTTGCGACCAGCAAGGTGATGCCGGACAGAGACAATTCTTCCTGAAGAACCTGCAGGCCTCGAGCAAAGATCGCATTTTCCATGGTTGGAATGATGGCGCCCACCGTATTTGTGCGGTTGGAAGCAAGGGCCAAGCCGCCAAAATGCGGGGTGTAGCCCAATTCTGCGATGGCCGCTTCCACACGCGTTTTTGTGGTCTGGCGGACTTGATCGGGCAAGTTCAGGCAACGGGATACCGTTGCAGTCGAAACACCCGCTAGGCGGGCTACATCATCAAGCGTTGGCAGATTACTGGTGTTCATATGATCAGACACTAACCTTGCTTACGGTACAAGTGAAGGCGGATTGCTGCCGATACTCGTTCATTCCTGCGCAAAAGGCCCGGCAAATCTCAAGAAGACAAGATGTGACCCACCATTTCTTCCTCATTGAGACCAGAGCCGAAGCTATAGCATTTCGGTATAAGTAATGTAAGCGCTTGCATTTTTAAATGTAAGCGCTTACACTTTTTGAGCTACAGAAGATTGCACGCTTGGGAGGGCGTTCAAACGATGACAAATTTTGCCAAGCAATTGCTCATAACGTCACTCATCCTATTTGTGGTTTTTTTCACAAATGTCGGATTTGGAGCTGCGAAACTAGGCGAGTTTCTGGGCGATGTTCCACAAATGCTTCTTCTACTCGCTTCAGTTTGCCTGTTTGTCGTTGGCATTCTGCAATGTGAGAAGCACTCCAAGTCTTTAGAGGACGCGGAGCGCGATCAAAATTAACCGGAGGACCGAAATGAAATTTAGAAAACCACCTACAGAAATTGAGTCGCTCGAGCGACGTAACTTCATGAAACTCGCCGCTGCTGGAAGTTTCACAGTTGCGGCGGTTGTTGGTGCTGCTGGGACCATGTGGTCCTCTGAAGCTATTGCGCAGACCGCCAAAGAAGAGTCTGATCGCGAACGCGCTGCAGACCACGTTATGACAATTGCCACTGCTTATGTGATGACTGCAGATCGCAGCTATCCGATCATGCAGCTGGATTTCAAGGAAAACATCCAGAACGCAACAAATGGCAAAGTCTACGTCAAACTGGCCCCTGGTGGTCAGCTTGGTGCCGGCGGTGCGCTGGTGCAAAAAGTGCAGGGCGGTACCATTCAGGCTGCTCAGCATTCCCTGTCCAACTTCGTACCATTCGCGCCAGTGGTTGATTTGATCAACATGCCTTATTTGTGTGGCTCAAATCAGCGCTTTGTGAATCTGGTGAATTCCGATCATTGGAAGACCACTGTGAATCCATTGGTCGAAGCCAAAGGCTTTAAGCCACTTTACTATGTGGTGATTGATCCACGGGTTGTGGCTGTCCGCAAAGGCGGCGAAGGCCCCGTCAAAACACCATCAGATCTTGAAGGCGTGAAGTTCCGGGTGCCTGGTTCCAAAATGCTTCAGCAATATTACCGTATGGTTGGCGCAAACCCAACGCCGGTTGCCTGGGGTGAAACACCGTCTGCTATCAAGCAGGGTGTGGCAGATGCACTCGATCCTTCGGTTGGTGCGCTGTATGTCTTCGGCTTCAAGGACATTTTGAGCCACGTGACCTTTACACGTGCCGTACCTGACAGTCAGGTCTATTCCTGTAATGCTGAATGGTTCAATGCTTTGCCCGCTGATGTTCAGGAAGGCATTGAATTTGCCTCTGAAATCACATCTCAGCAAAACCTTGCCAAAGTGCCTGCAGCACGCAACTTCGCCATGGCGGAACTCAGAAAATCCGGCGTGGAATTCTATTCCCCAACGGCTGATGAGTTGGCGCAATGGGAAGCTGCCGGCGGTTACCAGCGCAGCGAATGGGACAGCTTTAAAACAGAGCTGGCCGGTTCAATGGGTGCCTTCGACAGTATGGTCGAAGCGGCTGGAACCCAAGGAAGAAACTACGTCCACGACGCTTAGTCGGGACGATGAAAAACCGGGCGGGGCAATCATTGCTCCGCCCTTTAAACTTGTACTGACGGTTTGCTGTGCTGGGTGATTGCCCAGGGGGAGGATGACATGCTGAAAGCTTTGGACAAAAATGCAGAGCGATGGGCTCTGCTCGTATTCTACACTTTGCTTGTAGTGACGATGGCCGTGGAGGTCATACGCCGGGAAGTGTTTTCCTACTCGTCGATCTGGGGTGAGGAAATCGTTCGCTATTCATTCATTTATCTTGCCTGGATTGGGGCTTCGGCTGCCGTGCGCGACCGGGGTCATATCCGTATCGATGTGATTTTCAATTACGTGTCCCCACGCATGAAGAGCCTGCTCTACATTTTTGGTGATCTGGTCATGCTGGCCATCGCAATTCTGGCCTTCTACTGGTCGTTTGAAACTGTCGCCGTCTCCTGGAAATTCGGCTCCGTCAGCCATGGCCTTCGCGTGTCCATGGTCTGGTTCCTGATGGCTGTACCTCTGGGCTTTGGCCTCATGATGTTGCGCCTTGTTCAATCCCTCATTCGAGATGTTGCTGACCTGCGGTCAGGACGTCCCGTTTATGAGGGCGAACGCCTGTTCGATTAGGAGAAAAACCCATGCTCTGGAACCAAATTCAACAGGAAGCAACCGTCATTGGCTGGGACTTTTATGGTCCGATCCTGATCTTTGTCGCTTTAATCGCGCTTGGTGTGCCTGTCTGGGCCTCCATCGGTGCTGGCGCCGTAACCATGCTGGTCTTCTCGGAAGTCCTGCCTTTGTCACTTCTGGGCGAAAGCCTGTTTGACGGCATTGACCATTTTGCGCTCACGGCGGTCCCGCTTTTCATTCTTACCGGTGATGTGCTCGTACGCACCAAACTCAGTCGAAAGTTTCTGGACGTTGCGGAAGCGCTGACGTGTTGGGCGCGCGGCGGTTTTGGATCGGCGACGGTGCTGGTCTGCGGCATGTTCTCCGCCATTTCCGGATCGGATGCTGCCGGTGCTGCTGCCGTCGGGCGCATGACGATTGCCCGATTGGTGGAGTCTGGTTATCCACGCCCCTATGCCTGCGCACTAGTTGCAGCCGGGGCCTGTACCGGCATTTTGATCCCACCCTCCATCGCCTATATTGTTATTGGTCTCGTGCTGGGTATTTCTGCATCCACCTTGTTCCAGGCTGCGCTCATTCCAGGCGTCCTGATCCTGCTCTCCATTCTGATCACAAATATCGTGGTCAATCGGAAATACGCTTACGAAGGCGGCGGGATGATCACGTTTCGCGAATGGTTGAGCAATGTCGGAAGTGCGCTGGCTCGCGGCTGGTATGCTTTTCTGGTGCCCGGGGTGATCTTCTGGGGCATTTTCTCAGGTCGGCTTACACCTACCGAGGCCGGGGCAACTGCGGTGATGGTCACCATTATTCTCGGCTTTATTCTGGGGACGTTGAAGCTGTCTGACTTTCCCAAGATGATGGTGAGTTCAGCCAAGGTGAATGGCATTATCTTGCCAATCGTGGCCATGTCCCTGCCATTGGCGCAGGCTATGGCGGCACTGGGTGTCCCGCAGGGGTTTGTGTTTGCAGTGACATCAATCACCGAAAACCCCTATGTGTTGATCTTGCTGATGATCGGCATTCTGATTGCTGCCGGTTGTGTTATGGAGACAACGCCAAACATCGTGATTTTGGCACCTATCCTGAAGCCTCTGGCTGATCAGATTGGCATGAACGAAATTCAGTTCTGCATTATGATGATTACGGCTCTGGGTGTTGGTTTCATTACACCGCCACTGGGTCTAAACCTGTTTGTCGTATCTGGACTCACAGGTGAGTCAATTCTGAAGATTGCAGCTCGAGCAATTCCTTTCGTATTCTTCATGCTTCTGGTCGTGCTGCTGATCGCATATGTTCCTGCGGTGTCCACCATGATGCTGCCCGATATTTATAAATGAGACCCAATATGACAATTGATTATCTGAAGAGAGCCGATCGGAAATCCACTGACGATGCTGGCGATGTGAACGCCACTGTGAAAGCCATTCTCGATGATATTGAGGCTGGCGGCGACGAGGCAGCACGGCGCTATGCTGCCAAGTTCGACAAATATGATGGCAATGTGGTGCTGACCCGTGATGAGATTGATGCAGCTTCGGCGAAAGTCTCGCAGCAGTTGAAAGATGACATCCGGTTCGCGTGGGACAATGTGCGAATTTTTGCAGAAGCTCAGAAAGAGACGATCAAGGATACGCAAGTTGAATTGCGCCCTGGACTGATTGCCGGACAAAAGGCCATTCCCTGTCAGGCTGCCGGGTGCTACGCGCCGGGTGGCCGTTACAGCCACATCGCTTCGGCGCTGATGACAGTGACAACGGCCAAGGTTGCCGGTTGCGGGCACATCACGGCCTGTTCACCACCACGGCCAGAGACTGGCATTGCACCTGCGATTATTTACACCGCGGATCTGTGCGGTGCTGACAGCATTCTGGCGCTTGGGGGCGTTCAGGGAATTGCTGCTATGGCATTTGGGCTGTTTGGTCTGCCAAAGGCTGATATTCTGGTGGGGCCGGGCAATCAGTTTGTTGCCGAAGCTAAGCGGATTTTGTTTGGCCGGGTCGGGATTGATATGTTTGCAGGTCCAACGGATAGCCTGATCCTGGCGGATGAAACCGCTGATCCGCATATCGTGGCGTGGGATCTGGTTGGGCAGGCAGAGCATGGCTACAATTCACCGGTTTGGTTGGCAACGACACACAGACCGCTGGCCGAAAAGGTCATGGAATTGGTGCCGCAATATATTAGTGAGCTACCTGACTTAAATGCACAGAATGCAGCTGCAGCCTGGCGCGACATGGCGGAAGTCATGGTCGTTTCGGACCGTGAGGGCCTTGCTCAGGTTGCCGATATGATTGCACCTGAGCATTTGCATGTGCAGACGGCAGACACAGATTGGTTCCTCGGTCGGCTGCAATGTTACGGATCGCTTTTCCTTGGCGAAGAAACAACTGTTGCTTTTGGTGACAAGGCTGCGGGCCCCAATCACGTTCTGCCAACTTCCGGTGCTGCACGCTATACGGGCGGTCTCTCGGTTCATAAATATATGAAGCTGGTTACATGGCAGAAAGTAACGCGTGAGGGCTCCAAGGCTGTTGCCGAATCCACGGCCCGGATTTCACGACTGGAAGGTATGGAAGGCCACGCGCGTACGGCTGACATTCGTTTGGAGAAGTATTTTCCTGATGAGAAATTCGACCTGACGGCAGGCTGACCTCATGCCTGATATTTTCAATGTTGAGGGTAAGGTTGCCTGCGTGACCGGGGCCAGTTCTGGTATCGGCCGGGCGCTGGCAAGCGTATTGAGTGATGCAGGTGCCAATGTGGTTGGGCTTGCCCGGCGCGAAGACGCCTTGCGAGACTGGCAGTCGGAAACAACCGGAAACACTGCCATTGTGCCTTGCGATCTATCTGATCCAGCGCGCATGGCGGATGTGGCAGAACAGGCCAGCAAACCCTTTGGTGCTCCCGATATTCTCATCAATGCTGCCGGTATCAATACAAGGCAGCCAGCAGATGATGTGACATTGGATGGGTGGCAAAAGACGCTGGATCTCAATCTGTCGACGCCATTTTTTCTGGCAAAGGCTTTGGTGCCTGCCATGCGGGAAAAAGGCTGGGGCCGCATCATCAACTTCGCGTCGCTGCAAACGGAACGGGCCTTTCCAGGCGGCATTGCCTATGGAGCCTCCAAGGGCGGTGTTGGTCAGATGACCCGCGCGATGGCTGAAGCCTGGTCAAGCGCTGGCATCACTGCCAATGCGCTGGCACCGGGTTTCTTCCCGACAGAACTTACAGGGCCGGAGTTTGACAATCCGGAACTGGCCGCGCGCAATGCGGCGCAGACCTGTATAGGCCGCAATGGAACAATGGCTGATCTGGTCGGGCCAACTCTATTCCTAAGCTCGGATGCGAGCGCTTATGTGACCGGACAAATTCTGTTTGTGGATGGAGGCTTTACCGCCAAATGAAGGCACTGGTTTACAACGGGCCGGAACAACTGGCTTTTCAGGACATGCCCGATCCTGTCCGTGCAGATGATGATTGTCTGATCAGAATTGAACATGTCGGCATTTGCGGATCGGACATGCATGCCTGGGCCGGGCATGATGAGCGCCGTCCGGCGCCGCTTATTCTGGGTCATGAAGCTGCGGGTCTTGTCATTGAAGGGCCTTTGAAAGGTCAACGCGTCACGGTCAATCCGCTTGTTGCGTGCGGCACTTGTGTTGTCTGTAAAGGCGGGCGGGAAAATCTTTGTGCCAAGCGCGAGATCATCTCCATGCCGCCACGACAGGGCGCTTTTGCGGAATTACTGACGATGCCCACGGGTAATCTGGTGATCATTCCAGACGGGTTCTCCAGCGAAAAAGCGTCGCTTGCCGAACCTTTGGCCTGTGGCTGGCACGCTGTACGGTTGGGAAGCCAGGTTCTTGACGGGCCAATAGCAGAAGCCAGTTGTCTGGTCCTTGGTGGCGGTGCGATTGGTCTTGGGGCTGCATTGGTGCTGGCTGCCAAGGGTGCGCCCGACATATGGGTTGCTGAGACGAACCCGGCGCGGCGCGCCATTGTTGCGCAAAGCGGTCCCTTCAAAGTGTATGATCCGACAACTGAGTCTGGACCGGATGCTGTTGATCTGGTGGTGGATGGCGTAGGCTTTGAGGCGACGCGTAAAGCTGCCTTTGCCAAGGTGAAGCCGGGCGGCGTTATCAGCCATATTGGCCTTGGCTCTGCCGGTGGCGGTGTGGATGTGCGGCGTGCGACGCTTCAGGAAATCACTTTCATCGGCACCTATACCTACACCCAGCAGGATTTTCGGGATACGGCACAAGCCATTTTTGACGGCGTTCTGGGACCTCTCGACTGGCCTGATACAAGACCCCTCACTGACGGTGCTGCAGCCTTCGACGAGATTAAAACCGGGCAGGCCGCCGCTCCCAAGATCATTTTGGTTCCTTAGGACAGCAATGCCCAAAAGCTGCGCGGCAGACCCGGAATGCCTAAACGCCGCGCCGCAAGCGGCGGGCTTTCATGGCTTCGTTGGCTTCCGGAGTGCCGTCGTGGAATGATCCGAACCACTTGTCCAATGGCACCATTCCATCTGAGTAGTTCACCTCGAAATATTTGTGATGCAGATAGTGTGCATAGTAGGACGCATCCACACTCGCCCCGTCGTCTGAAACGACAATGCGATCAAACCCGGTGTGTCCCTGTGCCGGAGCAACGCCCAGACGTGATGCCAGATTGATCATGTGAATCGGGTGGGAAGGGATGAAAAAGAACAGCAGGATCGTTGAAAAATACAACACATGCTCAATGGGGTGCATGGAAAGGCCTGACCACGGCCCGGGATTGGTGTTGCGGTGGTGAAGCTTGTGGGCAATCCGGTAAAGCGGTGGCCAATGCAGCAAACGGTGGGCGAAATAGAACCCGACCTCGTGAATAAGAGGCACCAGAAAGAAGAGCGCGATAAAGCCGACAGGGTGTTCGCCAAAGCTGACAAACGAAATCATGCCATTTGCATAGGCCCATAGCAGCAGCACTTCATAGGCTGTCCAGATTGGAACGCCACTGGCGAGGGACCAGAACATGTTGTCCAGCGTCTGATTTTTGAACAGGAAGACCGACGAATCTTCCTTTGGCCAGTTACGGTTGTATTTGAAGGTCGTATTCTGCTTACGCCACACATAAAGCCACAGGTGCCAGGCGCCATAAACCGCGAGTGCCAGCACATAGTTGCGGGCCAGGATCACCGCCGCCCAGCCAAATGAAAAGGTCTTCATGGTTTCAAGGGGCGGTGTCAGAAACATCCAGATGAGAATGGCCGCGATGGCGTAGAACACATTCCAGGGGAACAGATAACCGGGGAACCCGAAAAACCATTTCAGCAGGGCTTTTGGTTGTGGCGGCCAGGCGAAAGCCGGTCCATAGCTGACGGGCTTGTCCGGTGCCCAATTGCCACGGGCATCCTCGCTTCCATATTTGGCCTCATTGTCCATTACGCGTCCCCTCACTGTTTTCATGAAATTAGCATAGGGCTTACGTGGCTCCAAGAGGGCCGAATTGGCGATGTGTCGCGCCGGGGCCATTTGGGCAAAGTCACCCGGCATGTCTTATGCTGCCAGTTCCGCCAACCCTCTTCTGATCCTGACTTTGATTGACCCAGCGGTTTCTACCTCTTTGGCTCGCTTCAGAAGTGTGTGGGTTTCTGCACGATATTCTTCGTACTGGCGCGCCAGGATGACAAAGCCGGTGTAGGACCAGGCGCGAATAAGTGTCCTTTTCGATGTCACATTTTTCGTCAGGAAGCTGTGAACCGTTTCTTTGTCGGCGGTATCGATGGCTAGTGCGTGCATGATCTGCAAGATGTGCAGGTGGGTGTCCCAATGGGTCAATTTGTCGAGGCTGGTGTAGCAAGTCTGCGCGTCATCGCGGTCCATGACATGCCCGTTGTCGATATGATGCTTTAACAGCCAGGATGCACCGCGCTGATAGTCTTGTTCTGATAGAAGCGCCGCCAGAGTAGAGGCGAAATTCGTGCGTTTGCAATTGGCATCATAGATCTGCCTCATCAATGCAGCGGATTTTCCGTCCCATTGTCTGATTGCATGGCGGAGATCAGAAACCGGCTTCACGGATTTCGAGCTTTCGATCGGGTTTAAAGGCTGGCCGCCTCTATTTTGGAACCGTCAATGTGTTCGCGCAAGGTTTGAGCGAAAAGCTGTGGCTTTTCACTGGACCAGCCATGGCCGACATCTGGTATCTGAAGAGCTTGTGCTTGCGGAACTCGCTTTGTGATGTCATCCAGCGCATTGCGGATCAATGCATGTTCCTTGCTCCCGGCCGTGACGAGGAGGCGGGCGCGGATCTGGTCTGCATTTTCCGGTAATTCATAGTCTACGACGTTGTTGGTAGCGCGCCGAAACGCTGCTGAATTCGTGCGACCTGCTTCTGCCACAAAGCCTTCAATATCGGCATCGTCGCCGCCGAGCATGCGCGCAGTCTTACGCGCAAAGAACGGGCGCGCCGCCAAAGGAGCGGTCAGCAGCGTGATGAGTTTCATCTGCCATTTTTTGGGCATGTTGCCCGCATGCATACCGCTGAGCATGGCGGTTTTGTAGGCCTCAGGCCGCTGCGCCAGCAGGGTCATGCCAACATAAGACCCAAGAGACAGACCGACGATATGTAGGTCTTCACCCTTATGAGGGCGGTCGATGGTTTCAGCCACTTTTTGTGCGGTGTCCTCAAGCGAAGTCCACGGAATGTGATTGCTGTCTCCATGGCCAGGAAGATCGATGAGCAAGACACGACTGTCTGGCAACTCCGCGATCACGGGTTTCCACATCCAGGACGTGATGCCGACCGCGTGGAGGAAAACGGTCAATGGTCCGGTATCCTTACCAACAGTGGACGAACCGAGCATATGAATCTCCTATGGGTGCGCAAACAGGGGCTGCGGGTCTTCATTCAAGGGTGATTGCGGATGAATAATGGCGTGTGAGCCTGGAACCAAAACGTGGAGACAGATCGATTTCATTGCAACACGTAAATGCTGTATTTGAGTCGAGGTTCAACCGCAAATTACAGCTTCGTAATGCACCCGTATTGGTGGAGGAGCATTAAGACTTTGTTGTCCGGACCGTTTCAGGTCAGCTTTGTGCTGTTCTATAGTTTAACCAATTAATAGCTTTAAACTGAAGTGCTGATTGAAGGTGTTACGGTTGCTTAACGCCGCCAACACATACTCCGCCCCTACTGTTGGGGAGTTATTCAAATGATCATCAAACATTGCTGGCGCCAAACCTGTTGCAAAAGGGCCTGTTGTAGAAGTGCCCGTTGCAAAAGTGCCTGTGGCAACCGGTACAGAGCAAACTTGCGTCACATGTGGGGCGCGACCAGATATTCGACGGGCAATTAGCCTGTCTGGTTTGGCCGGCTCGACATGTCAGCACCCTCAACAGCGATGATGACTTATGAGTATCCTCACCAATTGCCCACTTTAGTGGATCCGTTCGCATTGGCGCGGCGGTTGAAAACGCCTGTCTGGGTTTATGATACAGATAATAATTGTATTGCATTTGCGAATGAAGCGGCCTGCGCGATCTGGAAGGCGGAGAATGAGGAAGACCTGAGGGCGCGTAATCTGGCAGATGGCATGTCGTTATCTGTCGCCAAACGGCTCCGACAATTTCAGGCGGACTTTAGTGAAAGTGATGCCGAGTTCTCTGAGTTCTGGACACTCTATCCCAATGGAGAGCCAGTTACAGTCAAGATTCAATACACAGGCTACGTCCTGCCAGATGGCCGCATGGCCATGATGTGCGAGGTTACCGGGGAACGCGAGGAAGAACCCGAGACCTTGCGCAGCACAGAAGCCCTTCTGCACACCGATGTGATGATTACCCTTTATTCGATTGAAGGTGCTCCACTGTATATGAACCCGGCGGCACGCAATGCATTACCCGCCAATGTGTCTGGGTTCAGCGACCTGTTTTGTCAGCCTGGAGATTTTCTGCTTATGCAGGCTGATTGGGAAGTGCGGGGCGCGAGCCAGCGCGTTGCAAGCATGCGCACTGCATTTGGAACGAGATGGTTCGATCTCAGCGTTAAGCGCTGTCTTGATGCTGCAACTGGTGAAAGCGCGCTTCTGGTAACTGCTGTCGATGTGAGCGAGATGAAGACCGCAAGAGACAAGGCACATTATCTGGCAAGCCGCGACCAGCTTACCGGATGCTATAACCGCTCATTCATGCAGCTTCAGCAAGAGAAAATCAGCGCGAATACGGAGTCAGAAAGTGCAAGCCATGCGTTGTTGTTTCTGGATGTTGACAGGTTCAAGCAGGTCAATGATTCCTTCGGGCATGAAGTGGGGGACACAATCCTGCGGACGTTTGCTCTGCGTGTACAAGCGCAAATTGGGCACACAGACATCCTTGCCCGGATGGGTGGCGATGAATTTGTCGTGCTGATCAAGGATTTGAAAGATCGGACCTCGCTTCACGAATTGCTTGAGGCAATTCGTTCAGAGTTGCTGAAGCCTGTCGATTGTGGATCTGTTCAATTGAATGTGACGGCAAGTATCGGGGTTTCAATATTTGAAGGTGGTGCCGAGGGGAGCTGGTCTGAAACAATGAAGCAGGCTGATGTTGCGCTTTATCACTCCAAACGGT
>CAZOCA010000032.1:0-12323 GCA_964578105.1 uncultured Pararhizobium sp. | reverse complement strand
CGCCGCCGCCGATGCCAAGGGCACCGCCTTCGGAACGCTGAAGGAGTATTACGGCGATCATTGAAAGAACGACCATCAGATGGATAACGATTATAACTGCGGACATTTAAAACCTGTGTCACAAAGAAGACTGTTGCGCGCGCTTCTACACGATCCTGACGAGAGACGCCAGTGGTGTTGTGTTGCTACTTTTAATTGGGAGTTGCGCGGTGAAATTGCAAGTTCCAAGGCCAGCGACTGGCGAGACATGACGTTACCTATATATCCAGGTTTCAAAACCATTTGAAACAAGACCTTGACTTTGCCGCAATTCGAAGCGCATAAGCGCGCCATTGGAACGGGGCCATTTCGGCTTTTTGCCGGACAACTGCTTTTAGAGCACACCCCGACACCCCCCAATAGTCCCTGAGGTATGAGTGTTTGATCGCTCGCGCAGACTGGGACAATTTTTGACCTAGTCCATGCGCCACATCTATCCGCAAACAGCGGACGACAGGGCCAACAGAAAGATATTACGTGACATTTGAATCCCTCGGCCTTGATCGGCCGATACTGAATGCGCTTGCCGATGAAGGCTATACGCAACCAACTCCCATTCAAGCCAAAGCCATTCCTGTTATTATGCAAGGGCGCGACGTTGTCGGCATTGCTCAGACCGGAACCGGCAAAACTGCAGCGTTTACGCTGCCCTTGTTGCATCGCTTGATGAAAAACAAAATCAAGGTGCAACCGAACAGCGTCCGCGTGCTGGTTTTGTCGCCAACGCGCGAACTCGCGTCACAGATTGAAAAAGCTGTGCGTAGCTACGGCGCCAAATTGCCGCTTAAAAGTGCGACAGTCATGGGCGGCGTTTCCATGCGTCCACAGCGACAAAAACTTGCTCAAGGTGTAGACATTCTAGTTGCAACACCTGGTCGTTTGCTTGATCTCATTGATCAAAAGGCTCTTGATCTGAAGCGGGTTGAGACACTCGTTCTGGACGAAGCTGATCAGATGCTCGATATCGGGTTCCTCCCCGCGATCCGCAAAGTCATCGCCATGGTCCCAAGGGACCGGCAGATGCTGTTGTTCTCTGCAACAATGCCAAAAGAAATTCGGGCCTTGAGTAAACAACATCTCAAGGATCCGGTCGAGATTTCCGTAACGCCTGTTGCAACAACGGCTGAACGCATTGATCAAAGCGTGATGCATGTGCAGCAACCATCAAAGATGTTTGTCACAAGCAAGATGCTTAAAGAACGCCTGGGCGAACAGACTATCGTTTTCACACGCACAAAACGCGGTGCTGACAAAGTCGCCAAACGTCTCATTGCAGACGGAATTGATGCTGCGGCCATTCATGGCAATAAATCCCAAAACCAGCGTGAAAAAGCACTGGCTGCCTTCCGCACAGGCCGGCTGCCGGTTCTCATCGCGACAGATATTGCAGCTCGGGGCATTGATGTGCCAGGGGTCAATCTGATCGTGAATTTTGATCTGCCGGAAGTGGCTGAAGTCTATGTACATCGTATCGGTCGTACCGCGCGTGCCGGAGCTGCTGGACAGGCAATTGCTCTGTGCGCGCCGGAAGAACGCAAATTGTTGCGTGCGGTCGAGCGTCTTACCAACCAGGAAATTCGAGTGATTGCAGCTCCTGAAGGCGTTGCAGCAGTTGATATGAACGAGCCGGCTGAGACCGAACGCAAGACCGGACGGCCCAACAAGCCAAACCGCAACAAGCGTCCTAAACAGAATTTTGGTCGTCGCCCTGCCGCCAAATCGCGGTCGCGCTCCGGACAAAGACAGGCAGCAGCTACCGGCTGATTGATCCTGAGTTTGAATTAAAAAAGGGCTGCCATGTGCAGCCCTTTTTTGTACCCGTTCAGCTATATCGTCCGCCAGCGAGCGATTACCCGCCTCGCCGCCACATGGTCACAGCTTCACCATTTGCCAGAGTGCCCGAGAAATAGTTCAGGCCATCACGACGCATATTTGCCAACACTGTCTTATTGTCATTCGCGAGCAATTCAAACGACGCGTTGTACCCTGTAAAAGTATGCCCAAGCCGCCAGCGCTGGGACGAAGCAAGCGCTGGGTTTGCACAACCATCTGTCTTCAGTTTGCCTTTGTTGGACGATTTCAGCTGGAGATTAACACCCGAACTGATCGAGATATTGCAGGCACAGTTTGATCGCCCGTCTGTGACAAGCCAACTGCCCTTCATATCCTGCTCAGTCCGAATCGTGCTCGTCGCAGCGCCGCTTGCAACGGCTGCGCCAATACCGCCTCCCAGCCGCCCGCCAATTTGCGTCAAGACACTGCGGCCAACGTTCCGGCCCACATTCTTGCCGACGGCGTTTTTGGCATAGTCAGCCCCTTTGGATGGTTTCGGTGGAGGGCCGCTTGCAAGTTGAACAGAACATATTGCATCGGATGGTGTGGCCCCCATAACCGCGGAAGCTTGCGCAGCATCAGCCATGCTTTGCGTGGGATCAGCTGCGCCGTTGTTTTGCAGTGATTGACACCCAACAAGCAACATTGACATTACGCCAGTCAACAAAATTTTATTCATAGTCCCCCCATAAACAGAACGGCGGAACAACTTACCGCCTGGCGTTCATTATTCATTTACAAAGAGATTTGACAACGCAATTGTCAGGGTTTGATTGCTTTAAATCTTAAATTGAATTTTTCTATTAAACCACAATTTGTTTTGTTGTTTGAATCAATTTCTACTTGTGAGCAATTCGATTAGACTGCATTCCCACAGAGATTCAATTTTCCATGCAAACTGTTGTGAATATTGCGGTTTCAGATGCGCGCTTTGAACTGCAGACCCAAGCTCTCTCACCAAAATGCTCTATAATAGCCGCACCACTTGGGCCAGCGCCGAATACGCGCAGTCCGTCGGCTCAACCACACGTCGGCATAGCGTGAACGTGAGATGGATGAGACCAGTCGCATTATCAGGAAACAGCGCGAATAATGCCCAGAAAATCTGACGCTTTCAAACTGGCACCACCCACAAGCGCACCATTGACGTGAGGCACAGCCATTAATTCTGCTGCATTTGCTGGTTTGACAGATCCACCGTAGAGAAGCCGCATTGCGGTGCCTTCGCCGCCGAGCTTGTCTGCCAGAAAGGCACGCATGAAGCCATGCACTTCCGCAACATCGTCTATTCCCGGTGTCAAGCCGGTGCCAATGGCCCAAACCGGCTCATAAGCAATGACTGAATTCTGCGCAGTTGCACCCTGCGGCACGGAGCCAGATAATTGTTGTTCAACAACAGCAAGCGTCGTGCCACCGCGTCTCTCCGCTTCTGTTTCGCCAACGCAGATGATTGCCGTCAGACCGGCGTCCCAAACAGCTTTTGCTTTCTCAGCAACCAACGCATCAGTCTCACCATGGTCATGGCGACGTTCGGAATGACCGACAATGATAGCTTTTGCACCACAATCAGCGAGCATGCCCCCAGATATATCGCCCGTATGGGCACCGGATGCTGCTGTGTGGCAGTCTTGCGCTCCAACAGCCAACGCTCCGCGATCAGGATGGTTTGCCAAAGCCGCAATCAACGTGAAAGGCGGGCAGATCATGGCATCCGCTTTTCCGGCGAGTTCAGACGAATAACCCTGCGCCATTGCGGCAAACTCGTCCATATCTGAACGCAAGCCGTTCATTTTCCAATTGCCTGCAATCAACGGCTTAATCGAACTCATCATGATCCTCCAAAATACATTGGAAAGCTGGATAACAAAGCTCAGCACGAAAGGCCAGCGGTAAGCATGTGACCAGCTTTCTGATCTGAGTTGGGACCTTGCTCCAAAATTGCCTTCCCTTGTTTCCACAAATTGACTATCACACGGCAAATCCTTTCTGGACCTTACATTGTTTGGGTCTGTTCAAGAAATTCAGGGGAAACCATGCTTAACGCGTTGCGGAAATCGGCCAGCACATGGGTGGCCAAAGTTCTGATCGGTCTTTTGGTACTTAGCTTTGCAATTTGGGGCGTCAACGACTTTGTCGGCGGCATAAACCGAACCACAATTGCGACTGTCGGGGATACCACGGTCAGTGAGGCGCGGTTTGACCGCGCGCTCTCTATCGAGATTTCCCGCTTGCAGCGGCAAATCCAGCAGCCAGTAAGCCTTACACAGGCAACCGCCTTTGGGATTCCCAATCAGGTTATCTCGCAATTGGTAACCGAAGCTGCCCTCGATGATGTATCGACAAAGCTCAACCTTGGCGTCTCGGATGACAAGTTGCGGGATGATATTGGCAACAATCCGTCATTTCGTGGTCCGGACGGGCAATTCGACAGAACTTTCCTGCAGCAAATCCTGCAGTCCAATAACATGACTGAATCTGAATTTGTTTCAGATCAACGTGCGTTTTCTGAGCGGCGGCAACTTGCAGAAAGTGTGGCTGGCGGCATCAGTGTTCCTGAAACACTTTTGAAGGCTGTTCACGCTTACCGCAGTGAAGTGCGCACCATTCGTGCGCTCACGCTGGAATCATCTGACCTGGCTGCAATTCCAACTCCGTCTGATGATGACCTCAGCACCTATTTTGAAGACAACAAAACTGTCTATCGAGCGCCAGAATATCGTTCAATGGCATTGATACACCTCACGCTTGAAGACGTAATGGATGCCGACGCGGTATCAGACGATGATGCAAGGCGTATTTACGACGAACGAGCAGACAGCTTTTCAGAGCCTGAAAAACGCCGGGTTGAGCAACTGGTTTTCCCCTCAAAGGACGAAGCAGATGCAGGCAAGGCCTTGCTGGACGCAGGCACCAGCTGGGAAGCGCTTCTGGAACAACGTAATGTGACAGCTGCAGATATTGATTTGGGTCTTGTCGCTCGGGAAGACATGATTGATTCCGCTATTGCCGATGCTGTGTTTTCACTCTCGGATGCTGGCATCAGCGACGTTATTGAAGGTCGCTTTGGACCGGTTCTGACACGCGTTACCGACATTCAGGCCGCTGCCACGCAGCCATTTGAAGAGGTTGCGCCCCAGATCAAACAGGAGATTGCACGGGACCAGGCAATTGATCAGATTTTCTCCGTCCGCGATGGAGTTGAAGACTCCATAGCTGGTGGTGCAAGCCTTGCGGAAGTTGCCGCTGCTAATGATCTGACTTTGCGGACGGTTGCTGCCGTCAGTCAAAATGGCCTTGATGAAAGTGACACGATTATTTCTGACCTTCCCCTGAGCAGCGAATTGTTGCGCGGTGTTTATGAGTCTGAGATTGGCGTAGAAAACCCGCCGCTTGAAGGCGACAATGAATTTGTCTGGTATGAAGTAACGGATGTTACGCCTGACAGGGATCGCACGCTTGATGAGGTCACTGTACGGGTCCGTGCCGACTGGATTCGTGATGAGACTGCGAAAGCCTTGGACAAGCTGGCTTCCGATCTGTCCGAAAATCTGTCTTCTGATATCGGGTTCACATCACTTGCTCAGGCGCGTGCCAAACCCATTCAGACCTTAGATGCGATCACACGACTAAGCGGCAAAGAAGGTCTTTCAGCAGAAAACATAGCGACCGTGTTTGAATCCAAGTCGGGTGCCTTTGGCTTCTTTACACCTGCAGATCCGACACTGCGGTTCGTGTTCCAACTGACTGAAGCTTCGGTTCCAGCGTTTTTTCGTGAAGAGCAGACGACCCAGCAGATTGCTCAAGCCGCCAGACCCGCGCTTGAAAACGAGTTGCTGACCCAATACGTCTCCGAGTTGCAGACCAATCTGGGTGTTTCGTTGAACCAGCCATTGCTGACTCAGATGCTGGCCGGAACTGCGGATCAGCCTTAACAGTAAGGCGCCCGCTCGGTCAAAAAGGACAAATTGTTTAACATGTTGATTGAGCCGCAAAAGGAAGCCGTTCTCGCAACTTGTGCCGACGGCAAGGCACAAGTCGTGTGGACGACTTTGGTCGCAGATCTGGAAACCCCCGTATCGGCAATGCTGAAGCTGTCGGCAGTCGAAGACTATTGCTTCCTGCTTGAATCGGTCGAAGGTGGCGCTGTTCGGGGACGTTACTCTATCATTGGCTTGAATCCTGATCTGGTGTTCAAGACAGATGGAAATACAGCATGGTCAGGAACAGTTGATCAACTGACAGAAGACCGGCTGACCCAATTGGAACAGCCGTCCCTTCAGGCCCTGCGCGATATTCTGGAAAGTTCAAAAATCGATTTGCCGCCCGAGTTGCCGCCTATGGCAGCTGGCATGTTCGGGTACTTTGGCTACGACAATGTGCGTCTCATGGAAAAGCTGCCAGAGCCCGGCCCTGATCCACTGGACCTTAGTGACACATTGCTCATTCGACCGCAGATCATCCTGATCTTTGACAATATCAAAGATGAGATAACGCTCATCACGCCGCTGCGCCCATCGGAAAATGTGTCCGGCGAAGTCATTTATGCCCGAGCAGTTGATCGTTTGACGACTGTTATTGACCGGCTCGATGCGCCGCTGGATCGAGGCCTGGATGCAGACGAAGTCGATCTGACCATCAATATGCAATCCAACACCACGCCGGACGAATATTATGCGATGGTCCGCAAGGCCAAGGACTATATTTCGGCTGGCGATATTTTTCAGGTGGTTCTGTCGCAACGCTTTGAGACCGAATTCACGCTTCCGCCGTTTGCTCTTTATCGGGCATTGCGCCGTGTTAACCCCTCCCCATTCCTCTATTTCCTGAAATTTGGTGATTTCTCGATTATCGGATCAAGTCCGGAAATTCTGGTGCGGGCTCGGGATGGCAAAGTCACAATCCGACCAATCGCAGGCACACGTCCGCGTGGAGATACGCCAGAAGCAGATGCAGCCTATGCGAAAGAGTTGCTGGCTGACCCCAAGGAACTGGCAGAGCACCTGATGCTCCTCGACCTTGGCCGCAATGATGTGGGCCGTGTGTCAAAGATCGGCTCAGTTGAAGTGACCGACCAGTTCTTTTTGGAATATTACAGCCAGGTGATGCACATCGTGTCCAACGTGATTGGCGATTTGTCTGACGATTGCGATGCGATCGATGCGCTATCAGCCGGATTTCCCGCTGGCACCGTTTCCGGCGCGCCGAAGGTGCGGGCGATGGAGATTATCGACGAGCTTGAGGGTGACAAGCGCGGTCCTTATGGCGGCGCAGTTGGGTATTTTACCGCAGACGGCAACATGGACACCTGCATTGTGTTGCGTACATCTGTTGTGAAAGATGGCAAAATGTATGTTCAGGCGGGTGCTGGCATTGTGGCAGATTCCGTTCCGGAAATGGAACAACAGGAATGTATCAACAAGGCGAAAGCGCTGTTTCGTGCGGCAGAAGAAGCCGTGCGATTTGCCTCAAGCACGTCACGTGGCCAATGATGGAACTCACGATATTTGGCGCAGCAGCCTTTGGGGGTCGCAATGTTTCTAGTGATCGATAACTACGACAGTTTCACTTACAATCTGGTTCACCTGATTGGCCAATTGGGTGTAAATCTGGAAGTCGTACGTAACGACAAGATTGCAGTCTCAAAGGCATTGTCCATGAACGCGGAAGGGATCATCCTGTCACCCGGCCCCTGCACCCCGAATGAGGCTGGAATTTGCCTGGAGCTTATTCGTGAAGCAGACGGACAGATGCCGATTTTTGGGGTTTGCCTGGGTATGCAATCCATTGGTCAGGCCTATGGCGGAACTGTCATTCGTGCCAACCGGCTGATGCATGGAAAGATGAGTTCCATCGTGCATAACGCGACTGGCATGTTTGATGCCATCCCTACACCCTTCCAAGCCACGCGCTATCACTCGCTTGTGGTCGAAGATGCCTCATTTCCAGATAGTTTGGTAGCAACGGCCAAAACAGATGATGGCAGCCTAATGGGACTGTCACACAAGACCCATCCCGTTCACGGGGTACAGTTTCACCCGGAAAGCATAGCGTCCGAACATGGCGACAAGCTGTTGCGCAACTTCATTGGAATTGCACGGTCTTTCAACAAAGCACACCGTCCGCAAGTCGCGGCATAGCTTCACGCAAAATTCAATGATTGTAATTTTGAAGGCTCAGCCCAGAAGCAGTGCGTTTTATGCCATGATCATATTGATCACGAGATTCAACACCGCTTCCTGAAGGCGTCCCTCAGCCTACTCTTTCTCAGAGCAAGCTTCGATGAGGCTGATAATCTGCTTTTGCAGCTTTTCGTCCTTGATGGACTCAATCTGCTTTGCCAGATCCAGAAGCCACCAGGGCACTGCATTTTCTGAGGAAACGCTCTGGTCAATTCCGTCGAAGAAATAGTCAATCGGAACCTGTAGTACTCGGGAAATTTCCCAAAGCCTGCCGGAACCAATTCGATTGCTGCCCTTCTCATACTTCTGGATTTGCTGGAAGCTGACACCCAGTTGATTTCCGAGTTCAGTTTGACTCATGTCCATTGCCTTGCGCGCTTTGCGCACTTTCAGGCCCACATGTAAATCCGCATCCAGTGCCGAACGGGCATTATGCATAACGGCTTTTGGTGAAGCGTCCTTTTCCATTGATAACATTTTAGCCTTCCCACGAACTCTGCTTGAGGTTGCAGCATTAGCCCTTTTTTAACCAATGATCAACCCATAATTATAAGGGTGTGACAATTCTATCAATAATACGTGGCTGCAATTTGCTTAAGAAGCTTAATATGCGGGCTTTTGTGCTTAGAAATCAGCCTACTTCTTATGTAGTTATCGTTATTATCGATATCTATATTTCAAGTCATCACAACTGCGCAATTAACCGTGATATCCCTATTTTTATGGGTCTTAACGATCTACAAGTTGAAGCTCGTTGGCCCGCCAAAGGGCTGCCAGCTTATTTCTGACGCCAAATTTCTGGATCAGATTTCTCGATATCTCTGCGACATATATGGGAGAAACGCCAATAATCAAGGCAATCTCAGTGCCGGACATGCCAAGGGCACTCAACTCCAGGACTTCTTTCTCTCTTGGTCGAAGCGAAATGCCGTTATGCGCACCAATCACCAATGCTGATTGATGAAATGCCTCAGACAACATGCGACAGCAAGCCACCAATTGATCAACGGACAAGCCGGCGGCAGGCTGGGAGCTATAGGCAGCAGTACATGTAACCAGTGTACCGGTCTTCGCAGATGTTTTCAGGCGGGTTGTTACGCCCCAAGCCAAACCATATTTGCCAGCTTGCTGGAAGAACTCAACGAAGTCACCATTCTGTGTGAGTTGATCTGCTGACCAGAAAAAGGGATCCGTTTCCTGCTTCGCCAAAGCCAGCACAGGATCAATCTGCGCAAAACCTTCGCGGCGATAGAGTTCAGTCCACCCTTCAGCATAGGTGTGGACGGATTTGTCGAATGAAATGTCGTTTTCCGAGAATTTTGTATAGGCAAACTGTTGTAATCCCAACGGAAAAATTACACCCACAAATGACCCGCGCAGCTCATCGAGCGTTGTGCAGGCCTTCAGTTTTCGCACGCTTTGTTGCAGATACTGACGAAGTTCCACGCCGTCCAAAGGACCATCCTTTTTATTTTATGATGATATGCGCCGTAACACATAAGCTAAAGCATTCTTTATGTTTTGGCGAGGACAAATTGTGCAACTAATTGATGAATATTGTCTATTTTTTCTGATTAATACAATTTAATTAGAAAGAGACTCAATTGACCAATTTCTTCTTGGGGTATTTCTCCTCATTTTTCAGGGTCAGGTATCACATGTTCTGATTGTGGTTTCAAAGATTTTCTATCTTATACCAAATCTTTTTGTTCGCCAGCACGTTTGATCTCGCGCTATGAGAGCCCCGCCACTTGCTGTTTTGGTGGAAATTGACATCATTATATGCAAAGCAAGCGCAACAGGCCTGCCAGATGCACTCTGACATCGGCTGCAGGAGGCCGCAGGAGCTGCAGGATCAACTTTCAGGGTTTGCAGGAAATCCAGACGAGTGACTTATGTTTGATATGAAATCCACGCTAGCTCAGGTTGCAAGCGGCAAAGCACTGGACCAGAAAACGGCGGAGCAGACGTTTGACATTATCATGTCAGGCGATGCAACGCCTGTCCAAATCGGCGCACTCCTTATGGGTTTGCGAGTCCGCGGGGAAACAATTGATGAGATCGCAGGAGCTGTAAAAGTTATGCGATCCAAGATGGTTCGTGTCTCTGCGCCGGACGGTGCTGTGGACTTGGTCGGCACTGGCGGCGATGCATCAGGCACGTACAACATCTCCACATGCGCAAGTTTCATTGTTGCTGGCATGGGCATTCCTGTGGCCAAGCATGGCAACCGGGCCCTTTCATCCAAATCCGGCGCGGCAGATACGTTGATGGCACTTGGTGTCAATCTGGAACTGAAGCCAGACCAAATCAGCACATGCATAGACAAGGCCGGACTTGGTTTCATGTTTGCGCCAGCCCACCACAGTGCGATGAAGCATGTCGGCCCTGCCCGCGTCGAATTGGGCACACGAACAATTTTCAATTTGCTGGGGCCCATGTCCAATCCTGCGTCAGTCAAACGGCAAATGGTTGGCGTATTCGATGAAAAGTGGCTTGAGCCTTTGGCATACACATTGGCGCGCCTTGGATCGGACAAAGCCTGGATCGTTCATGGGTCGGACGGGTTGGATGAGATTACAACGACCGGGCCATCCTATTGTGCCGCGCTTGAAAATGGTGAGGTGAAACGGTTTGTAATTGAGCCGGTGGCTTTGGGACTTAAGCAGGCATCTCCAGCGGATCTTGTGGGTGGCGACGCAGACCATAATGCAACTGCGCTTAAGCGTGTTTTGGACGGAGAACAATCCGCGCATAGGGACATTGTATTGTTGAACTCAGCAGCGACGGCCGTCGTCGCTGGACGTGCTGATACAATCAGCGATGGCCTTGAAATGGCCCGCGCCAGTATTGACGAAGGTAAGGCACGTGCTGCCATGGACGCGCTGGTGCGCGTCTCAAACTCTTTTGGAGCGAACTAGATGCAGGGCGTTCTTGAAAAAATCTGTCGCTACAAGCTTGAAGAGGTCGCTGCTGCAAAAGCGCGGCTGAGTCTTGATGATGTGAAACGGCAGGCGCTGGATGCCGAACCTGTCAGAGACTTCAAAGCTGCGTTGCAAGGCGCTGTGGACGATGGTCGGTTCGGCCTGATTGCCGAGGTTAAAAAAGCAAGTCCGTCCAAGGGCCTTATCCGGCCAGATTTTGATCCCCCTGCTCTGGCGACCGCCTATGAAAATGGCGGTGCTTCCTGTCTGTCGGTTTTGACAGACACACCATCTTTCCAGGGCCATCCGGACTTTCTGATGGCGGCGCGCGCTGCGACCAAGCTGCCTGCCCTGCGCAAGGATTTTATACTGGACCCCTATCAGGTTTATGAAGCACGTGCGTGGAATGCGGATTGCATTTTGATTATCATGGCCTGCACCGAAGATGATCAGGCGAAGGCCTTGGAAGAGACTGCGTTTCTGCTTGGAATGGATGTACTGATCGAGGTCCACGATGAGGCCGAGACTGAACGATCTCTGACCCATTTGTCATCGGGTCTGATCGGTGTGAACAACCGTAATCTTGATACGTTTGAGACCAGCCTGACAACCAGCGAAAAACTGGCCAAACTTATTCCTGACGACAAGCTACTTGTCGGGGAAAGCGGCATCAACACTCATGCGGATTTACAGCGTCTCAAAAAATGCGGGATCAACACGTTTCTGGTTGGCGAAAGCCTGATGCGCCAGGACGATGTAACGGCAGCCACCAAAAAACTGCTGACTGGAGCATGAGATGTCAAAACTGACGCATCTCAGTGACACCGGAGAAGCCAATATGGTCGATGTCGGCAACAAGGCTGTGACAAGCCGACTTGCGCAGGCAGAAGGCCGTGTTGAAATGTTGCCAGAAACTCTGGAAATGATCCTGTCCGGCAACGCCAAAAAAGGTGATGTTCTGGGCACTGCGCGTCTTGCCGGCATCATGGCTGCCAAACGTACACATGAGTTGATTCCGCTGTGCCATCAATTGCTTATCAGCAAAATCGAGGTGTCAATTGAGCCCGATCATGAAGCCTGCGCGTTGCATGTTGTGGCGAGTGTTAAGGTCAATGGCCAGACCGGGGTTGAAATGGAGGCTCTCACTGCCGTATCGGTGACCTGTCTGACGATCTACGATATGGCAAAAGCTGTCGACCGTGGCATGCGGATTGAGGGCATTCGCGTGCTTGAAAAAAGCGGTGGTAAATCTGGCACATATCGTGCGGATTCCTAGGACCTGATTTTACTATGGCTCTCTTACCTGTTGCTGAAGCAAGACACTCAATTCTGAGTGCCGTTTCTATTC
>CAZOCA010000031.1:0-12508 GCA_964578105.1 uncultured Pararhizobium sp. | reverse complement strand
GGTTCATAGTGGCACGTTCTGTTTGGAAAGGTCCGTTTGTCGACGGATACCTCTTGAAGAAGGCCGAGAAAGCTAAGGCTTCGGGTCGCAACGACGTGATCAAGATCTGGAGCCGTCGCTCCACTGTCTTGCCGCAGTTCGTTGGTCTGACCTTTGGCGTTTACAACGGTCATAAGCACATTCCGGTGCAGGTTTCGGAAGATATGATTGGTCATAAGTTTGGCGAATTTGCTCCGTCCCGCACTTATTACGGTCACGGCGCCGATAAGAAGGCGAAGAGGAAGTAATCATGGGTAAGGCAAAACGCGAACGCGTATTGGGTGACAGCGAGGCCAAAGCGGTTGTTCGCAATCTGCGCGTCAGCCCACAGAAACTGAACCTGGTTGCGGCAACGATCCGTGGCAAGAAAGTTGAAAAGGCCTTGGCCGAACTTTCTTTCTCGCCTCGTCGTATCGCTACCAGTGTTAAGGCAGGGCTGGAATCGGCAATCGCAAACGCTGAAAACAATCACGATCTTGATGTAGATGCGCTGGTTGTTTCTGAAGCTTATGTCGGTAAAAGCATCGTTATGAAGCGCTGGCAGCCACGTGCTCGTGGTCGGGTTGGCCGCATCATAAAGCCATTTGCAAATCTGACGATTGTTGTTCGTGAAGTTGAGGAGACAGCTTAATGGGAAATAAAGTAAGCCCGATTGGCCTACGCCTCGGCATCAACCGGACATGGGATTCACGCTGGTTCGCCAATACTGGTGAATATGGTGTGCTGCTTCATGAAGACATGCGTATTCGTACGTTTTTGGAAGCTGAATTGAAGCAGGCTGCTGTTTCGAAAATCGTCATTGAGCGTCCGCACAAAAAGTGCCGTGTCACCATCTACAGCGCCCGTCCAGGCATTGTGATTGGCAAGAAGGGTGCAGACATTGAAAAACTGCGCAAGAAGATCGGCGCAATGACCACTTCTGACGTGCATCTCAACATTGTTGAGGTGCGCAAGCCTGAGGTTGATGCGAATTTGATCGCTCAGTCGATTGCTCAGCAGTTGGAGCGTCGTGCTTCTTTTCGCCGTGTTATGAAGCGTGCTGTTCAAAATGCCATGCGTCTTGGCGCTGAAGGCATCCGGATCAATTGTGGTGGCCGTCTTGGCGGTGCCGAGATTGCTCGTGTTGAATGGTATCGTGAGGGGCGTGTCCCGCTTCATACGCTACGTGCTGATATCGATTATGGAACCTACGAAGCCGCTACGGCCTACGGTATCATTGGAATTAAGGTTTGGGTCTTCAAGGGCGAAATCATGGAACACGATCCCATGGCGTCCGAGCGTCGTATGAACGAAGGTCCTGAAGCAAATCGTCGTCGACCATCTGCGTAAGCGCTGAGTCGAAGATACAGAAATAAGAGCGAGGGCAGGCAATTATGCTGCAACCGAAGCGAACAAAATTCCGCAAAGCGCATAAAGGCCGTATCCACGGTCTTGCAAAAGGTGGAACAGATCTGAATTTTGGTGCTTTTGGCTTGAAAGCTTTGGAACCAGAGCGTATTACAGCGCGACAGATCGAAGCTGCTCGTCGTGCAATGACACGTCATATGAAGCGTGCAGGCCGTGTCTGGATCCGTATTTTCCCGGATGTTCCAGTATCCAGCAAACCTACCGAAGTCCGTATGGGTAAAGGTAAGGGTTCGCCGGACTATTGGGCCGCTCGCGTAAAGCCGGGTCGGATCATGTTTGAAATTGACGGTGTAACACCGGAAGTAGCGCGCGAAGCGTTTCGTCTGGCGGCAGCAAAACTGCCGATCAAGACCCGTTTTGTGCAGCGTATCGGCGAATAGCCGAGACTAGAGAATTTGAAGGTTTGAGCCATGAAGGCAGATGATTTGGCAACTAAGACCGTCGACGAGCTCGATGATGAGCTGGTTAAGTTGAAAAAAGAGCAGTTCAATCTGCGTTTTCAACGTGCGACGGGGCAGTTGGAGAACACAGCACGGTTTCGGCAGTTACGCCGGGATATCGCGCGTATTAATACAGTAGCTACGCAAAAGCGTGTAGCTGCTGCGGTAGGCTAAGGAGGCCTCGATGCCAAAACGTATTTTGCAGGGCGTCGTTGTCAGCGACAAAAGCGATAAAACAGTAGTTGTCAAAGTGGAGCGTCGTTTTACGCATCCGCTTTTGAAAAAGACTGTTCGTCGGTCCAAAAAGTATAAAGCGCATGATGAGACTAATCAGCGCAAAACCGGTGAATTGGTTTCCATTGAGGAAACCAAGCCGATTTCGAAAGACAAGACCTGGATTGTTGTCGAAAACGCTTAAGCAAGCGATTTTGATTTCACCGGGAGCAAACAACTGGAACGTTCAGCAGTCGGAAATTGCTGTTCATCAACATAAAGGCAGCCAGTTATGATTCAGATGCAAACCAACCTCGAGGTGGCCGATAATTCCGGCGCACGTCGTGTGCAGTGCATCAAGGTGCTTGGTGGTTCCAAGCGCAAATATGCATCCGTGGGCGACATTATTGTCGTCAGCGTTAAAGAGGCTATTCCACGGGGCCGTGTTAAAAAAGGCGACGTGCTGAAAGCCGTTGTTGTGCGGACCCGCAAGGATTTGCGCCGTGCCGATGGCAGCGTGATCCGTTTTGACGGAAATGCAGCTGTGATCGTGAACAATAACAAGGAGCCAATTGGCACCCGTGTTTTTGGTCCGATCCCACGCGAATTGCGCGCCAAGAACCACATGAAAATCATTCAGCTCGCGCCAGAGGTGCTCTAATGGCTGCTAAATTGAAAAAAGGTGACCGCGTAGTGGTGCTCACCGGCAAGGATAAGGGTCGCAGCGGCGAAATTATCCGGGTTGTACCAAAAGATGGTCGTGCCTTCGTAACGGGTATCAATATGGTAAAGCGGCATCAGCGTCAGACGCAGGACACTGAGGGTGGTATTATCAACAAGGAAGCGGCGATCCAGTTGTCCAATCTTGCATTGGAAGACCCGAAGGATGGCAAGCCGACCCGTGTTGGTTTCAAGACAAATGACGATGGCAAGAAGGTTCGCTTTGCGAAGCGCTCCGGAGAATTGAGCGATGGCTGATGTTGCATCGCAAGCGCGGCTTAAACGGCATTACAACGACGTTATTCGCGCTCAACTGATTGAAGAGTTTGGTTACAAGAACCCAATGCAGGTTCCAGCGCTTGAAAAAGTCGTGATCAATATGGGCATCGGCGAAGGCGTTGGAGACCAGAAGAAGGTTCGCTCAGCTGCTGATGATCTTTCGCTGATCGCTGGTCAGCGGGCCGTTATTACAAAGGCTCGTAAATCTATCGCTTGCTTTAAAGTTCGTTATGGCATGGCCCTTGGTACGAAGGTAACGCTTCGTAAGACCAGAATGTATGAATTTGTGGATCGGTTGGTAACAATCGCACTGCCACGCGTTCGTGACTTTCGTGGTCTGAACCCGAAGAGCTTTGATGGAAATGGCAACTTCGCCATGGGTATTAAAGAACATATCGTGTTCCCCGAAATCGAATACGACAAGGTGGAGCAGGTTTGGGGCATGGACGTTATTGTCTGTACAACTGCAGATAATGATGATGAAGCACGAGCATTGCTCAAGGCATTGAACTTTCCATTCCCTAAGTAAGGGATCTGGAAACTAGTCGCTAAGGACTAAGACGCATGGCTAAAAAAAGCGCTGTTGAAAAGAATAATGATCGCCGTAAACTGGTGGACAAGTACGCTGCGAAGCGTGCTGCCCTCAAGGCGAAGACTCGGGATGAGAGTGTTCCTGCTGAGGAACGGTTTCTGGCCCATTTGGAGCTGGCTGAGTTGCCTCGCAATTCATCCAAAACTCGTGTTCGTAACCGTTGCGAAGTCTCCGGACGTCCGCGTGGTTTCTATCGTAAATTGAGAATGTCGCGTATCGCGCTGCGTGAACTTGGTTCCGCCGGCAAAGTGCCTGGCCTCGTCAAGTCCAGCTGGTAAGGAGAAACAGTCATGTCAATGTCTGATCCACTCGGCGATATGCTGACCCGTATTCGCAACGCTCTGATGCGCGGTAAGAGCTCATGCTCAACACCTGCATCCAAGTTGCGTGCACGTGTTCTGGATGTCCTTCAGTCTGAAGGTTACATCCGTGGCTATAGTGAAGTAGAGTATGACAAGGGTAAATCAGAGTTTCAGATCGAACTGAAATATTTTGATGGCGACCCTGTTATTCAGAAAATCGAACGGGTATCCAAACCTGGCCGTCGTGTTTACGCCGGTGCAGATGGTATTCCCCGGGTTGCTAATGGACTGGGTGTTTCTATCGTGTCTACGCCGCGTGGCGTGATGGCCGATCATGAAGCACGGACCCAGAATATTGGTGGTGAGGTATTGTGCCGCGTCTTCTAAGACATTGGCATGGTCGTGAAGTTTAACGGGAATTGGACAGGTAAGTCAGATGTCTCGGATTGGTAAAAAAGCAGTGGCGGTCCCTACGGGGGTAACAGCCACGATTGATGGCCAGCAGGTCAATGTCAAAGGCCCCAAGGGTGAATTGTCAGCCGTATTGGTTGATAAGGTACTTGCATCCATGGGTGATGATGGCATTGAAGTGAAGCCAGTTGATAGTTCTAACCAGGCGCGTGCCATGTGGGGTATGTCCCGCACAATCATCGAGAATTTGATGATTGGGGTTACAGAGGGCTTCAAAAAAGATTTGCAGATCAACGGTGTTGGTTACCGCGCGGCTGTGCAGGGCAAGAACCTGCAATTGGCACTCGGCTTCAGCCACGAAGTTCTGTATGAAATTCCTGAAGGCATTCAGATTGCCTGTGCAAAGCCCACTGAAATCAGTGTGTCTGGCATAGACAAGCAGAAGGTTGGCCAGGTTGCGGCTGAAATTCGCAAATATCGTCCGCCGGAGCCCTATAAGGGTAAAGGCGTCAAATATGCGGATGAATACATCTTCCGCAAAGAAGGCAAGAAGAAGTAGCGGCTGATATCATGGCAAAGAATTTGACACTTTTTGAACGTCGTCGCGCCCGTGTTCGTCGTTCGCTTCACAAGACTTCCACCGGTCGTCCGCGTTTGAGCGTTCACCGGTCGTCTAAGAACATTTACGCGCAGATCATTGATGATGCGGCTGGCAAGACACTTGCTGCGGCTTCCTCTTTGGATAAAGAGCTGCGCTCCGGTTTGAAAACCGGCGCTGACAAGGATGCGGCTGTAGCCGTTGGTAAATTGGTTGCGGAACGTGCAGCCACTGCCGGCGTCAAACAGGTTGTGTTCGATCGCGGTGGGTTCATCTACCACGGTCGCGTCAAAGCGCTTGGTGATGCCGCCCGCGAAGGTGGCCTGGAATTCTAAGGCTGTTTAAGGCCTGATTGATACTAACTGGGACTGGTTCCCACAGAATTGGAAAGAGTGAACATGGCTGGCAGAGATCGTGAAGAGCGCGACAGCGAATTCGTCGATAAGCTTGTACACATCAACCGTGTGGCCAAAGTGGTCAAGGGTGGCCGTCGTTTCGGCTTTGCCGCTTTGGTGGTTGTCGGTGATCAGAAAGGTCGTGTTGGCTTTGGTCACGGTAAGGCTCGTGAAGTGCCTGAGGCAATCCGCAAGGCGACTGAAGCTGCTAAACGCGGCATGATCCGTGTGCCGCTGCGCGAAGGTCGGACATTGCATCATGATGCATCCGGTCGTCACGGAGCAGGGCGTGTCACAATGCGGTCGGCACCTGCGGGTACCGGAATCATTGCCGGCGGTCCAATGCGTGCGATTTTCGAAACCCTGGGTGTTCAGGACGTTGTTGCGAAATCTGTTGGAACGTCAAATCCTTACAACATGATCCGGGCAACCTTCGAAGCTCTCAAGAATGAGAACAGCCCGCGCAGCGTGGCATCTCGTCGTGGGATCAAGGTATCAACATTGCAGTCTCGCCGTACCCCGGCTGAAGGCGGCGAAGTGGCGGAAGCTTAGGCTTCCCAATAGAATTGAGTGGAGGCCATCATGGCTGATAGCAAGAAAAATACTGTTACGGTTGTTCAAACGGGAAGCCCATTGCGGCGTCCTCAGGAGCAGCGCGCAACGCTTGTGGGTCTTGGCCTTAACAAGATGCAACGCCAGTCTGTACTTGAAGATACACCTGCTATCCGTGGCATGATCCGCAAGGTCAGCCACTTGGTTCGTGTGGTCGAATAGGCCGACGGTTGTAAACAATAATCATGGTCGCCTTGAAATTGGTGGCTTGAACTTCGATATCTGCCACACGATATCAGCCGATATGAAGGCGTCAGTGTCGCGGCAAGTCTGGAATTGTAACGATGAAACTCAATGAACTTCAGGACAATGATGGTGCTGTAAAGAACCGGATGCGCGTTGCACGTGGCATTGGTTCGGGCAAAGGTAAAACCGGTGGACGTGGCGTCAAGGGTCAGAAGTCCCGTAGTGGTGTGTCCATCAAGGGCTTTGAAGGCGGTCAGATGCCTCTTCACAGGCGCTTGCCAAAACGTGGCTTCAACAATATTTTCTCAAAGAAATTCAACGAAGTGTCTTTGGGCCGCATTCAGACAGCAATTGATGCTGGCAAGCTGGACGCAGGCAACACGGTAGACGCGGCAGCTTTGATTGCGGCAGGCGTGGTACGTCGTGTGAAAGACGGTATTCGCCTTGTTGGCGGTGGTGAGTTGAAGAGCAAGGTTACGCTTGCAGTTGCTGGTGGTTCCAAACCGGCGCTTGCAGCGGTGGAAAAATCAGGCGGATCTGTCACAATCATTGAGACAAAATCCGACGCAAAAGATTCTGGTGGCGACGCCTGATAAGACCCCGTTTGACAGCCAGGCCGAAGGCAATTCTTTCTTCTTGTCGCCAGCCCGGTATTGTTTAGGCGGTGTTTGGAGAGAAATGAATGGCTTCAGCAGCTGAACAACTAGCGTCAAATATCAATTTTGGCGCATTTTCCAAGGCAACTGAACTCAAGAAGCGCATCTGGTTTACACTAGGTGCGTTGCTTGTTTATCGGCTTGGAACTTACATCCCATTGCCAGGTATTGATCCTGATGCCTTTGCAGCGGCCTTTGATCAGGCGCAGCAGGGTGTCATTGGTCTTTTCAACATGTTTTCCGGCGGTGCGGTTGAGCGGATGGCAATTTTTGCCCTCGGCATTATGCCTTACATTTCCGCTTCGATTATCATTCAGCTGATGACGACAGTTGTTCCAACGCTGGAGCAATTGAAGAAAGAGGGTGAGCAGGGCAGGAACAAAATCAACCAGTATACCCGTTACGGCACGGTTTTTCTGGCAGTGCTTCAGTCCTATGGTATTGCGGCAGGGCTTGAGGGCGGTACCAATATTGTTACCGATCCAGGCTGGTTCTTTAAGCTATCGACGATCATTTCTTTGACCGGTGGTACAATGTTCCTGATGTGGCTGGGTGAACAGATCACAGCGCGCGGCATTGGTAACGGCATCTCCTTGATCATCTTTGCTGGCATTGTGGCCGGTCTGCCAGGCGCTATTGCCGGTACGCTGGAGCTTGGCCGTCAGGGCGCGATTTCAACGCTACTCATTCTGATCATTATTGTTTTGGCTATTGCCACAATCATGCTGATCGTCTTTGTGGAGCGGGCGCAACGGCGTCTTCTCATTCAGTACCCCAAGCGGCAAATGGGCAATCGTATGTTCCAGGGTGATTCGTCTCACCTGCCATTGAAACTGAACACAGCGGGTGTGATCCCGGCGATCTTTGCGTCATCGCTTCTATTGCTGCCAACGACTGTTGCAGGCTTTGCAAGCGGAACAGGGCCTGAATGGCTGAACGCTGTGGCTGCCTGGCTTGGTCATGGTCAGCCGCTCTACATGATTTTCTACGCGTCCATGATCGTGTTTTTCTGCTTCTTCTACACTGCCATTGTGTTCAATCCGGCAGATACAGCGGATAATCTGAAGCGTCATGGTGGCTTTATACCGGGCATTCGCCCTGGTGAGCGTACGGCGACCTATATTGATTATGTTCTGACCCGTATCACTGTGGTCGGTGCCATATTTATGGTTGTTGTATGTCTTCTTCCTGAATTTTTGATTTCTGCAACCGGCGTTCCCTTCTACCTTGGTGGGACTTCCCTTTTGATCGTGGTCAGCGTAACCATGGATACGGTTTCTCAGGTGCAGGGCCATTTACTCGCGCACCAATATGAGGGACTTGTCAAAAAGTCGAAGTTGCGCGGGGGAAAACGTAGATGAGATTGATTTTGCTGGGGCCTCCTGGGGCAGGCAAGGGGACCCAGGCACAGTTCATGGTGGAACAACACGGCATCGCCCAGTTGTCTACCGGGGATATGCTGAGAGCTGCGGTTGCAGCAAAGACTCCCATTGGCCTTCAGGCCAAGGAAATTATGGACCGTGGCGATCTGGTATCCGATGAAGTTGTTGTCGGCATTGTATCGGACAGGGTTGATGAGGCGGATTGTGCAAAGGGTTTTATCCTTGATGGATTTCCACGCACAGTCGCCCAGGCTGAAGCATTGGATGTAATGCTGCAGCAAAAGGGTTTGAGATTGGATACGGTGATTGAACTTGCCGTTGACGAAGGAATTCTTCTGGACCGTATAGTTAAGCGGGCTGAAGAAACAGAAGGTGGTCCGCGTACGGATGACAATGCTGAAGCACTTGCCAAGCGTTTGTCAGTGTATCGTGAGCAGACACAGCCATTGATTGATTATTATAGCGGAACAGGATTGCTTAGTTCCGTCGATGGTATGCAATCCATGGACGAAGTAAGGGCGTCAATCGAGACGGTCTTGAAAGAGATAGCGTAACGGGTCATCTATTAGGAATTGGCGGTTGACGACTCGGTCCCAACTCCTATAGATAACCGCAAATACATTGAATGACTGACCACATTGGGGCCGGAAAAACCGGGGCCGAGGTGGTCATGTTCGTTCTAATGGAAGCAGATTTACTTCATCAGCTACAGTTCTGATGATCCATTAAGGAGAGACGGTTTTGGCACGTATTGCTGGCGTCAACATTCCGACCAACAAACGCGTGGTCATAGCCCTGCAGTATATTCACGGCATTGGTGCCGCGAAAGCTCAGGAAATTGTGACCAAGGTCAACATTCCGGTGGAACGCCGGGTGAACGAACTGTCCGATTCGGAAGTTCTGCAGATTCGCGAATCCATCGACCAAGACTATATGGTTGAGGGCGATCTGCGCCGTGAGCGGGCTATGAATATCAAACGTCTGATGGATCTGGGCTGCTATCGCGGTCTGCGCCATCGTCGTGGATTGCCGACACGTGGTCAACGGACCCATACCAATGCCCGCACCCGTAAGGGTCCGGCCAGGGCAATTGCCGGTAAAAAGAAATAATCAATTACTGACATTCTTCGGATTGTTCGGTGGAGCCGCTGGTTTACGGCGGTGCTGAGATCGAAAGGACTACCAAATGGCAAAAGAAGCACGCGTGCGTCGCCGCGAGAAAAAGAATATTATCTCCGGCGTGGCGCACATTAATTCCACGTTCAACAACACAATGATCACCATTACCGATGCACAGGGCAACACGATTTCGTGGTCTTCTGCTGGTACAATGGGTTTCAAGGGGTCTCGTAAGTCGACCCCTTATGCTGCGCAGGTTGCCAGTGAAGATGCTGCCAAGAAGGCGCAGGAACACGGCATGAAGACCCTTGAGGTTCAAGTGCGCGGACCTGGCTCCGGTCGTGAATCAGCTTTGCGTGCTCTGCAGGCTGCTGGTTTTACAGTAACCACAATTCGGGATGTAACTTCTATCCCGCATAATGGTTGCCGTCCTCCTAAACGACGTCGCGTTTAGAGTTTACCGCATTGTGGCTGTTGGGCGAGTCCCTGCAGCCATCTGGTGTTGTCTGGCCGGTCGTTCCGTTCCCACATTTGGAATTGATGCCGTAGTCCAGAAGCGAATTTGCCGAAACCAACCTGTGACGACAGGATGCTATTTCGGTGCTGAAAAAGGCCTTTGAACTGGCCGAGAAAGGATTGTGATATGATCCAGAAAAATTGGCAGGAACTTATTAAGCCGACCAAGCTTGAAGTGAAGCCCGGTGACGAGCCGCTCCGTATAGCGACAATCGTAGCTGAGCCGCTTGAGCGTGGCTTTGGCATGACACTCGGCAATGCCCTGCGCCGCATTCTTCTATCATCCCTCCAGGGTGCTGCTGTTACGGCAGTTCAGATTGATGGTGTACTGCACGAGTTTTCATCAATTCCAGGTGTACGCGAAGACGTTACGGATATTGTCCTGAACGTTAAAGCTATTGCCGTTAAGATGGAAGGTGATGGTCCCAAGCGGATGACCGTTCGCAAGCAGGGGCCTGGTGCCGTAACTGCTGCGGATATTCAGACAGTTGGCGATGTCGAAATTCTGAACCCGGATTTGGTGCTCTGCACTTTGGATGAAGATGCGGAGATGCGCATCGAATTTACTGTGAATACCGGTAAAGGCTATGTGTCCGCAGAGCGTAACCGCCCTGAAGATGCTCCAATTGGTCTCATCCCGGTTGACAGTCTTTACTCTCCAGTTCGCAAAGTCTCCTACAGGGTCGAGAACACCCGTGAGGGACAGGTTCTGGATTATGACAAATTGTTGATGACTGTCGAGACTGATGGTTCGATTTCGCCTGAAGATTCTGTCGCATTTGCGGCGCGTATCCTTCAGGATCAGCTGTCTATCTTTGTGAATTTCGAAGAGCCTCAGAAAGAGGTTGTCGAAGATCAGGCACCGGAACTGGCTTTCAACCCTGCCTTGTTGAAAAAGGTCGACGAGTTGGAACTGTCTGTCCGTTCTGCAAACTGCCTGAAGAACGACAATATTGTTTATATTGGCGACCTGATTCAAAAGACCGAGAGCGAAATGCTGCGGACGCCGAATTTTGGTCGTAAGTCGCTGAACGAGATCAAAGAAGTTCTTGCTGGCATGGGCCTCCATCTTGGAATGGAAGTCGAAAACTGGCCACCTGAGAACATTGATGATCTGGCTAAGCGCTTCGAAGATCAATACTAAGAACCAGATGCGGTGAAAGCCGCTTAATTTAAGAAGTCCCCGGAAACCAAGTGAGGATCCACAACGGATCCTCATCAAGTCCGGGGCATTAGAAAGAGGAGAGGGCCATGCGCCACCGCAAATCAGGTCGCAAGCTCAATCGTACATCCAGCCACCGTAAGGCGATGTTCGCAAACATGTCCGCATCGCTCATTACTCATGAGCAGATCGTTACAACTCTGCCAAAGGCGAAAGAGCTTCGCCCGGTCGTTGAGAAACTGATCACGCTTGCAAAGCGCGGCGATCTGCATGCCCGCCGTCAGGCGATTGCGCAGATCCGTGATTTGGGTGCCGTTGGCAAATTGTTCGACACTTTGGCTGACCGCTATAAAGACCGTCAGGGTGGCTACACCCGTGTTTTGAAGGCTGGTTTCCGCTTTGGTGACAACGCACCGGTTGGTGTTATCGAGCTTGTTGACCGCGATGTTGACGCCAAAGGCGCTCAAGATCGTGCGCGCGCTGAAAGCGAAGAACTCGTGTCTGAGACCGTAGCTGCCTGATTAAGGCTGGGTCTTGGTTTGCCGGGGTCTGCCCCGGCACACTGCTCTTGTTTACCAAATACAGGCTTGGCGCGACGTAAGTGCGCGACTGCCGCAATAAAAAACCGAAGCCGCTCAACGCAGGTTCGGAAGCCGCATTTGATTTCGGCAAAACTGTGTAAAGGCGGCCTTTGTGCCGCCTTTTTCTTTGCCTTGTCTGGCAGTAAAGGACAGACTCACTTCGTCAGGCTTCTTTGACCTCAGTTTGGGAAAATATCATGTCGCTTCACCACCGCTTCATCAGCAGCATTTCAGCTTTTGCGGTTCTGGCCGTTGTACATTTTTCTGTATCACCGATCACGCCAGCCTTCGCGCAGTCTGTACCGCAGAACCAAGAACAGATGCGCCTCAGTTTCTCGCCGATTGTCAAACGTGCAGCGCCTGCTGTGGTCAATGTCTATGCAACACGAATGATCAGCGAGCGACCGCGATCGCCATTCGGTAATGATCCGTTTTTTCGTCGTTTCTTTGGCGAACCAACTCCTGGCTCACGTGCGCCAAGACAGCGGGAAACAAGTTCCCTTGGCTCCGGTGTGATCGTTGATCCAAGCGGCATTGTTGTTACCAATAATCATGTGATCAAGGATGCGAGCACGATCAAGGTTGTGCTGGCCGACAAGCGAGAATTTGAAGCCGAGATCATGTTGAAGGACGAACGGACTGATCTTGCTATCTTGCGGATTGACCTGGAAGGGCGCGGCGAGATTTTTGCATATCTGGAATTTGCCGATAGTGATGCCGTTGAAGTGGGAGATCTTGTGTTGGCCATCGGGAACCCGTTTGGTGTGGGTCAGACAGTGAGCAGCGGTATTGTTTCCGGTTTGGCCCGAACTCGCGGCGGTGTGACTGACTATCAATTCTTCATCCTGACTGATTCCGCTATCAACCCTGGCAATTCTGGTGGCGCATTGTTCGATGT
>CAZOCA010000030.1:0-12530 GCA_964578105.1 uncultured Pararhizobium sp. | reverse complement strand
CAAGTGCCATTGGCAATGCCCATTGTCGTGCTGGTTGCTACCGCACACTTGATACACTAACGTCCGGAATCGAGATCTAACGAGCGCATTACGTTGCAACGACACAGGGACAAACATGTCGAGTGAAGATGAAAAGGATAACCCCAAATACACCGCGCCAGCGCTGGAAAAAGGGCTTGATATTGTTGAATTTCTGGCTCGAACCACCGAGCCTAAAACCGTTAACGAAATTGCTCAGGGGTTAGCCCGGTCCAGAGGTGAAATCTTTCGCATGCTGTCGGTTCTGGAACGACGCGGCATTATTCAAAAAACGCGAAATGGTGATACATTTGAAATCACCGACAAGCTCTTTTCGCTGCGCCAGCAGCGTTCCTTCGCATCACAGGCCACAGCCATCGCCATTCCTAAAATGGAAGCCTTTTGCCAACAGACAGGCCAGTCCTGCCATCTGGCGCTGCGTTCCAACAACGAAATTATTGTTATTCTGCGGGTGGAGCACCCTGAAAATCTGAATATTTCGGTTCCGGTCGGCCATCGACGCGCCATTTATGACTCACCCTCGGGCCTCTGCATTCTGGCCTTCTCGGACTCGTCCATTGTTGACGCCGCCCTTCAGAATGGCGGACGCAAACTGTCGAAGGCTGAGCAAAAAAACATTCGCGAAAAAATCAACAACATTGCAGCTGCGGGCTATGCCAGCGTTGAGGAAAGCTTCGCCTTCGGCGTCAGCGGTCTTTCCGCCCCGATTGTGGATACCGTTACCGGTCGGTGCAACATGGCGCTGACCACGACCATGCTGCATGAAGTGTCAAAATCATCATCCGATCAGGCCAGCATCACAGAGCAATTGACCCGTTGTGCGAGCGAAATTTCTGAACAATACTCCGCCTGAGTTTGTTGACGCCTCGGTAATCCTCCAGAGATTAGTCGAGTTTTTAAGTAGAATTTTCTCACCGTAATTGAAGAGGAAAGTCAGATGAAACATTCACGGTTCGGCGAAGACGACGCTCTCCCCCAAAGTTGATCCAGTTCTGAGTTAGTGATTTTCTTAAATTGAAGGAGAGCACTGATGAAGAGACGCTTTAGCGAAGAACAGATCATTGGGATTGTTAAGGAACACGAGGGCCGTGTTTCGGAGATAGGTTTTTGCCAGAAGCACGTCAGCTCACACAACTCCCTAAGCCAGAGGGATGCAACGGGAGAGCGCTAGCGTCTCCCTTGCCAAGTCGGTAATGTCTGACATTACACATCTTGCGCTCCGCGTTATTCCTCCTTCTCTTCCTAATCTCCGCGCATTGTAACAATGTTGCCCTGTTCCGTATTCGGGTCATCGCACTTTCCTCAACTGTCATGACCCGTCGCATATTTGGTTCACGTAACCTGTTATTTCCAGCTTAGCTACATGTGTGAAGCCAACAGGGATTGAAGTTTTTCCAAATCCAAGGATCTTTCCCTTTGAGGGACATTCCCAATCCGGAACCTATTTCAACGGAACAAACGGTAATTGTGGAGGGGAATCGGGCATTGGTGCGAGCGCGATCTTTGAGCCGCTACCCACTTAAGCAGATGTTCTTTGGTCCGGCCTGAGTAAGGGTTTGCCGGAGGCTTCAACTCCTCAATAGGTGGGAGCATCATGGCAAGCCAACGAACAAGTTTCCCCGACGTGCGCGCACGTGCCGTTCGACTGGCCGTCGACAATAAGGTTCAGCATGGGTCAAGTTGGCAGGCGATCATGTCTATCTCTTCGAAGATCGGATGCGCGTCACAGTCACAAAACGGCAGAGTCAAGAAGGCAGAGATCGATAGCGGTGCCCTACGAAATCATCACCAAGGAGGCCGTACTGGTCGAGCCGCGCAAACAGGGGCGCGTCACGCCTTAGTCTTGCGCCGGTTATTCAACTGCCGGAGCCGTCTGTTTCGGCGGCTGGTAGGCCTCGTCAGGGGTGAGGCGGGGGTTGAAGATCATAGTGGCCACAACAATACCCACAATAAGCAAGGCGCTAACAAGCAGCGGTATAAGACCGACGAGCATGATCCGTTTGCCTTGTCGCCGCCAGATGATGCCAAGGACAGCAGAGGCGACCGCCACCGCGAATGCGATAAATTGATAGCGTGCCAGCATGTCCAACCGCTTGAAACCGGTGTCGATATTTCCAGGGCCCTCGATCTGCGCGGACATGAAATAGGACGCCACAAATACGGCTGCCCACACCAAAACAAGCAGGACGACGAAACTCATTTTTCGGGGCATATCAGTCTCCTTGCCAATAGCTGGATACTGTCAGATCTGGCTTCAGATAAAGAATCACACTGGATGAATCTTCTTTACCCATAAAGACCGCATCTGCGGATAATGCGGGGGGCTGGCTCTCATCAGTTGATTGATATATCTGCCCTGAATGAATGCCCCAACCATCGACGCTGTTGAAATACGAAGGATCAAGATGTCGCCCGATCCGGCCATCGTATCCTGCAAGCACCAGAGTTTCCGTGCCGATTAGGCAGATCGCCAGCCCGGGTGCCGCGTCGCTGCGTCGTAGGACTGGCACCACCAAATCAGGGATATTGTCACCATCCATATCCGGCTCCAGAAAAGGGCGCTGCGCCCCTTCGCGCGCCTTGGACATGCGGTCCGACAATTTGAAAACCGACGTATCAAGCCCACAACCGCGCATGGTAGCCACGACAACGTCGAAGGCGACGCCTGGATCGGCGTCCACTATCGGGTCAAGTCGTTCACCACCGCCTTGCCAAATAAGACAGACCGAGAACGAAAGGGAAGTAATGGCAGCACGTGCCCCGGCCTGCAGCGGTGTCAAAGAATAGTCACTGATAGTCAGCACACCCAAGCCGCCGAACCCTTCAGCGTGTGCACTTGGTGTAACCAATGCGGGGTTCTTCAAAGGATCAGCGGCCATTGTGCCGAACGTGAATCGACGCTCGTGTTGTGGCGCGTTGACATCGCCAACGTTTGGTCCGGAATTGTCGGAATTGCGGAAATGCCAACCGGCGATGTTTAGCGGGTTGGTCTCAACTGGACGCAATGGCGCGGCAAACATTGGAATGTCCAACCCGTCACTGTTCAGCATCCCGATCCGCCACCCAAACTCTAATGGGTAGAGCGCAAAGGTTCTCGCACCAACCTCATACAAGTGAAGGTCCGGGTGAATGACAGTGTCTGCAATCTCGAGGCTAGCCCGGCCCGGTTCGCCGCCGCAAGGGGGCGTAGCTGAAGCGGGCAAAGATAGAAGCGTCAATAATACGGCAGCAATGCAAAACCTCTTCAAATCATTTTCCTAAAGCTTCAAACAGCGTTAAAATCGAAAATGTGTTAAATAATTTTCGACATTGCAACCGGGCAAGTCCACGTTGCAGTCGGATACCCGGCCATTGAATATCCAATGGACTAAGTGAGAATGCACATCGACCGTTTGTGGATAGCGTCAGCGATATTTCTGACTCGTAAGAAACCTTTGCCCAAAATAATCCCAAGAGCAGTCATTGTGTAGCCAGCGGAGCCATGATTTGTCGGGCTTAGCCATCAGCTGCTGCACCGCACCTCCACGCGTCGGTTTAGGGAACGCCCCGCTTCGTCTGCATTGCTGGCGATAGGTTCGTCTTCGCCGCGTCCGCTGGCCGAAAGGGCAGAGGCGTTTAATCCGCGTTGCACTAAGGCGGCAACGACCGCGCTTGATCGGCGTTGAGACAGATCCCGATTGTAGTCCGCCGACCCTTCACTGGAGGAGTGACCGATGATTTCGATCATCGCGGAGCGGTCCTCACCAAGTCCCTCGAACAGTGTATCAAGGATCGGTGCCGATTCCGGGCGAATGACATCTGAATCAAAGCCGAACCCTATTCCGTGCAGAATGGAGCCGCAGCCAAGCTTGGGCGGCTCGGGAGTCAAACAGACTGGTTCGGCCGAAGTAGCATCGCCATCATAGGGTTTGAACGGGGCCCCATTCGTTGACCGCAAACCCCTCAGTGCCCCGTCAGCGCCAGCAATGAGAATGAATTGCGAGGGAACGCCGGCGGCATCCTCGCCAAGTGCGCGAAGCACATTACCCTCGACCGTGCCAGACAGCATGCTCTTACGATCATAGCAGCCAATGACCGACGGTCCTTCCTGTGCGAGTTCCATGTTGACGCCGCGCCCCTTCCAGACACCATCAAAAGCCTCTGACAGGTTGGATGCGCGTTGCTCTCCGTTTCCGATAATTTCCGAGAATTCAAGGAATGTCTTTTCCTTTTGGACGTCCACGCCACCTGTGAGCCGAATCTTGACAAAGAGCACCTCCGGCTGGTCCGCTGCCAAGGTCAACTCCGTTGTGAGACCTTTTTCGGTGTGTGCTGACAACTCGGACTGTGCCAAAGGTACAAATGGCCCATCGACCGAGTTGGCAGCACCCGAGACCTCAATGAATTTCGCGAAGGTCTGAAATGGGCTTGGTGTTTCCCCGATGTCAGGAACAGCAAACCGGTCAAATCTGGTGAGCGCAGGAAGCGAGTAGACGATCTCAATGGCGTCAGCTTCGGTTGCTGGTTTCGGTGTCAGCCCGAAGAGGCCCGGATTCCCATCGATCATTGAAATGGCCTGCTCTACCCCAGTCCGCAAATCGCCCGGTCCGGTCTGGACCGATTGCGGCAAGACGCCAGCGGCGAAGGTCAGCAGATCAGGTGCGGTCACATTTTCCTGTGCCCAAGCAATTTGGCAGGACAGTGCCGCAACACAAGCTACGGCAAGCAATAATGATTTTTGCATCTAGAACTCCTTGATCTCGCATGTAGTAACCTCAATCTTACTGGTCGAAACCGATAAAATCATCAAAAAAGTTGCGCGCACCCACCGGCGGTATTGGTCGATATCCGCGGAAAACTAAATACCAACTACCGGAAAGCGATGCCAATGAACGGTAGATTCTGCCCAACCGTTATTTTGCCTTCTGTCCGAAGACAAACCCAGCAAGATGCACAAATGGATACTTCTGTGAAGCTGCACTGCCGCGGTGGATCACTTGGCCAAGGTCTGCCTGGGGCCGAAAGTAGCGACAGTCAATTACAGCGGATAGCAGTCATTTGCTTGCAAACAAGACATCTACGGTACAATTGCATAGCGGCTATTTTTCAGGGCCCAGCTATAGTTTGACCTCGCCAGATATGATCGCGAGCGCGACTGCATGCTCGCGGGTCTTTGCCTGCATTTTTCGTTTGGAATTCGAAATGTACAGATTGACGGCGGACGTGCTAATGCCGATTTTTTCTGCAATGGCAGTTGTTCTCAATCCAGCACCAAGCCAGCACAAGCATTCGCGCTCGCGATTGCTCAAACCAAATCCGCAGGTGGGCTCATTGGAGGAAATGGCAACAATTCGTTCATATGCCAGTATGCCGGCCAAGCGGGTTTCGGTGGAATATTCTGCATTGATCCGGTTGAAACAGCGACTTGTCTCGTGCGAGGTAAATAGCCAACCGCCGAACGGTTCACTGCCAACCGTGCGCACCGGGACGCCGAGGCCATTTTTCGCGCCGTTCTCTGCAGTGAAATCCAGAAACGCCTGATGATTGTGAGATGCGCCAGCATAATGCGAAAAGTTCTCGGTAGTCACTTTCTTGGCGCAAAGCGAGCGGCAGCAGAAGAGCAGAAACGGATCTTGCTCAATAAGGCCGCCGCTCTGATACATTTCGCGAAACTCGCAAGGTAGATCGGAAAGAAGGCGAGTAGAACGAAATCCACCTTCTGTTTGAATGGCCAAGGTTAGCGAACAATTTGAAAAGCCACGATAACTGGAAAACCTACCCAGAAGATGCCAGACGGAGTTAATGTCAGTTAGAGACGATACGCCAGCTGCAAATTCCTCAAAAACAAGCATCATTCAGTTCCCATTTGGAATGCCCAAATACGTCCCAGCAGCATTGCTGTCTAGCCACTTTAGCATTTTCAACACACTGCGTCTTTTAACCTATACCTGAATGCGCATTTGCGTGAACGATATAGTAATTCTGCTATATTGACGAAAACAGTGTCGCAAGCGCAAGTTTCCGAATTAGGTTGCCCCGTTTCGTTGCAGTAGTAACAAACAGCAGTTCAGGCTGCGTTCATACCGGAAGATATGTTGATTGATTGGGGCTTTTCCACCAAGGAGAAGCAAAATGCTTTCCAAACGTCCCGAAATTATTTCCATGGCCTGTGCTGTCATAGTTACTGCTTTCGCGCACACACCGTCTAACGCAAATAGCCACCTCAATTGCCTGGCCTATGCACAATCGGTAATCGATCTTGCAAACGAGAATGCAAAATGGGGATGTGGCTTTTCGGGGCCGAGATGGTCCACAGATTATAAGCTGCATCTAAACTGGTGCAATGGCGTTCAAATGGTTGATCTTACCAATGAAGACAAGGCGCGTAAGTCGCAATTGCAGCAGTGCAAATTGACCAAGCCCGGCTCCGGCGTTCGCCCTGCAAATTCCTATGATGAGGCAGGCTGCAATAATTACGCCAAGCAGATGGTTTCCAATGCACAGGCCAATATTACAAAGAGCTGTGGCATCAACGACCCGAGAATGCACCAGAATTATCAGGCACATTTCGACTGGTGTTTCAATGGCAGAACCAAACAGCAGATTCGAGACACGCTCAACGACGTGATCGCCTCGGTTAAGCAGTGTGAAGTGGCAAAGAATACCAAGATATTCAATCCTCCGACGATTGGATTCACTCCCGATGGCAAGCCGAAGACTCAAATCCAATACAATTACTGCGATCGCTTGATCGGCCCAGATAAAAAATGCGGTAAACCGGTTGCGGACCAGATTTGCAGGATCAAAGGTTTTGCAACATCAACGGTGCATACGAAGGGCAAGGTATACCAGCCTAACTATCGGCATTCTTCCTATTTCATTGGGATCAAACAAGGTGGTAAAGGAACTAGCGAAGTGTTTGATTCTATCACGTGTGTGAAATGATGAGGTGCGATTTCCTCGTCACACTGATGCTGGCCAGCGCGATTGCCTGTCCCGCATCTTCAGCGCAGCTTAAACAATGCAAAACGTTGATCACGACGGTCGCAAGCGTGAAAATTCTCTACAAGGCAAGTGGTGAAGGCATAAGGCAATCGGAAAGAAATGCCAGAAATGCAGCTGCGTTCGCCGCCAGAATCAAATGGACAAATCTGGCGGGACAGAGCTTTGGCTCTGCCTATTCTGACATAAAGCTCGCGAATGACTTCAACGAGCGCTGCGCGAAAACGCGGGGTGATTATAATTGTTATGCGAACGGCTTCCCCTGCCGAGTGGATAATAGGCAAATAAAGGGAAAGATTCCCGCCCGCAAATTGAACTGAACACAGACTGACTCAATCGCCAGTGACATGGAGAAAGGATAAGGGGATTTGTCTCTCGTTCCTTAAGGCGGCAGGCCTGCTCTTCCTGACTCACAGAAAGATAGATCTTGAGCAAGCGGATACCGCTTCCTACCAACATCTACTCGAATTGAGGTGCTTGCTTTGCAAACTCCCGATATTCCTCGGCGTTGCAAAACCCCATTACTTTTTCCACTCCGGCACAGTTGTACCAAGAACGGTCGAAGAGAACGATCTCACCAGCAGTGGGCAATTAATTCACATAGCGCTGAAAGTACCATTGCTGACGTTCAGCAGGAGTTGGCTTATCGAGAGCAACAACGCGCGCGCCCCCCCCGCGGATTGAGATTTTCGGTCGTTTGACGGATCGTGTGGCCCTTCCCGGCAGCATCACGTCCATCAAACAATATCACTAGTTTCTGATTTTCTACCTTGACCCAATTCTGCATTTTCACCAGTTCAACCTGCAGCGGATACATTAGCTTGTCATGCTCTTTCAAAGATAACCGGCTGGAATAAGGGTAAATCCCTTCACTGAAATATTCTCTTATTGTTTCAAGTGTCACGGGGGCGCGTCGGTCATGGGCGCGTGCGTGCGCAATTTTAAGATCAAGCTCCCCTTCGGCCAATGACTCCACAGCTTCAAAGAGTGCTTTTTCGGTTACATGCACTTTCTATATCTCGGGCTCAATTGATCTTTTGGAAATATTCTTCAAGCCCGCCATGCGGGTGTTTGATGGAATGTAGTTGTTTGTCCTCAACAGCATAAGAAATGTATGGTTCCGACATATGCCGACCCAGTTAATGCGCAATATGGGCCGCGCTTAACCGCCTGATAGGCCTTTTGTTCAAACGCTTAGATTTAGGCTTCGATGGAAGCGCCGGCGCCGACAATCCAGCCAATAGGTTATTGCGCACTATGGCAGCGTCTAGAATGGCTGCTAAGAGATCGCGATATTCCATCCCTGCGAACTCAGCCATGAGGTTGAATTTTCCATCCCAGCACCAACCTGGATTGGGATTGACTTCAAGCAACTTAATGGTTCCTGAACCGTCCGCGCGGAAATCGAAACGTGCGTAATCTTTACAGCCCAAACGTTCAAACAATCGAATTGAATGGTTGATCAATTTGGTTTGTGATTGCTCATCAAGCGTCGAATTTCGATATTTGATGCCAGTCCAGTACGGACTTTCCGGCAGCCATTTTGAGTCATACCCAAGGATTTTTGGCAAACTAGGATCAAGTTGCGAATAGTCCACCTCCAGCAGCGGCAGTGCTTGTAAACCCTCAACGGGATTGCCGATCAGACCAACAGAATATTCTGCACCCTCTAAATATTCTTGAACCAGAACGGGACGTTCAGGGAAATCGCACCGCAGTTTTTCAAGACAAATCAAAAGCTCGGATGTGTTGTTAACAACACTATCTTTCGTGATGCCTTCACTTGAATCTCCAAAATTGGGTTTCACAAGTGCGGGAAAAACGGCAGGTATAGTCGCACCTTGGTCTGATGCTCTCATGTAGCTTTCGAGGGGAATAGGTATATCAAGTTGAGCCGCTATGGCGCGCACAACGCTCTTATCATAGCACAACGCAAGGCATTGCGGGGCAGCGCCGGTATAGGCAATGTCGTGTCTGTCTAGAAGTGCCGGAATATGCAATTCTTTAAACGGATCATTGTTGAAGCCTTCGTCACACAGGTTGAATATCAGATCAAGGGGCTTTGCCGCAAGATCGCGTTCCAACATTGCATGATGATCGAGATATTGAATATCGAAGCTCGGCAACGTATCCAGCGCCTCCTTCAAGCGGGCAACAGTTTCCAAGTCTTCTAGATTGAATTTGCCATCAGGTTTAACGAGATCCGGCAGGCGCGGATCACCAAGCAGAACGGCTAAGGAAAGTGCTCGATTTGGCTGGGGTTTTGCACGTGCCGATGCCCGAGGTGCATCTGCAGTCAACACCATTCGATGGCTCATCATGCCGAGATCCTGATTGCGCTCGGAATAAGATTCTATGACACCATTATGGCGAATGTCGCGAAATCCTGCAGCTTTCAAAACCGACGATATACGATCAACCGTATACAGGCGTTCAGCATAAAATTGATCAGCAATAACACCTTTTTCGTCATGAGTGATTACTTCGCGAGAAATCAATCTTTCCCCGTCCGCCGCCAAGCTGCGTTCGCGGCAAACAAAATGATGCTCATCAATCCATTCCCATGATCGGGGCTCAAAATGGTCCATAAGCCACGCTCCATCAGCCACATCGAGGACCAGAACACCGGACGGTTTCAACAATTTTCCTGCTGCTAGCAATACTTTTTCATCTTCGTCGCTATTGGAAAAATAGCCAAAGGAATTACCCATGATGGTAAGGCAATCAAACTGTGCTTTATGCAGACGTGTGGCCCGGGCATCGCCTTCCCTAAAACTGATGTTTAAACCTGCTGCTTTGGCACGTTTGCGGGCGAGCCGGATGAGATAACGCGATCGGTCAACCCCTGTAACATTGGTGTAGCCGCGGGCGGCGAGTTCGATTACATGACGGCCCTGACCGCAGCATAGGTCGAGTATGGCGGAACCCCGATCAATTCCGGACAGGGATTCAATCAGATCAACTTCCATGCGTGTGGTATCGTTGTTCTCTACCAAATCGCCATCAGTTTTGACGTAAAGTGCATTAAAGAGAGTCCGCCACCATTCGTCTGGTAAGTGAGCCTCCAGATCGGCAATCGGGCCATGACACAGCGAGGATTGGCGCCCCATTTTTGAGGAAGATGTCATTTCTATTTGAGTCTCCGGAGCGGTCAACCGCTTCAAGTTTGGATGCTGAAAATAAAACCGCTCCGATTATGTCTTGGCGCAGCACGATGCATGGCAAGTGCAGGCACACGTTCTCCATCTGTTATTTCGGGTATTGTGTGGTCTTAACCTGCTTTGGACTTTTGCTGAGCGACCAGCTCATATCGCCGTGCATTTTGCTGTTTCTGAGAGAACTAAAAACCGCTCTAGAACTCCCAGTTTTGGTTGGCATAAAGATCTCAAATTCAGATAGATGCTGCTTTTGACTTGCATTTTTTGGCAAGCGCCGAGCTGGGCCCTTCTTCTTTAGTCCGCTCATTTTCTTCTCCATATTAGGCGGTGTGAATATCAAATTTGGAATGCATGATTTTTATAGGGCAGCCAATGAAACCCCGCTCTGGAATTTAGGCATAAATCATTCTATCATCAATCTTGATCAAGTTAATCAATGTATAGGAACACACCATGCCTTGGATCAGCGCCGAAGACGCCATTCGACGCCTCGGCGTCAAGCCTCAAACACTCTACGCCTATGTCAGCCGAGGGCGTCTAGAAGCGCGCCCCGACCCAATTGATGTGCGTAAATCACTGTATAGTTTGAAAGATATAGACCAACTGGTGACGCGCCGGGCAGGACCACGACGTGCGGCGGATATTGCGCGAGACTCAATCGCATGGGGAGAGCCAGTGCTTGCTTCGTGCCTCACTACAATTGCTCGAGGACGTCTTTGTTATCGTGGTAAGGATGCCATTCAACTCGCGCAAACAGCAACTCTCGAACAGGCAGCTTCACTCTTTTGGGATGCGCCCTATTCTCGACCTGAGACATTTGACCCTGTGCCCAAAGGCGCCCTTAAGGGGCGTCTTTTCAAGGCGCTGGCTGCTCGTGCAGGAACGGATCACCATGCGCGCGGAAGATCTCCCGCATTTCTTGCTGCTGAGGCAGCCTCTCTTCTCGAGTGTTTGGTCAATGCAGCAGTGGGATCGCGCGCCGAAGGTCCTATCCACGAACGCCTATCTCATGCATGGGGAGTTGACGAACTCGGCTCAGACCTTATCCGGCGTTCGTTGGTCCTTCTACTGGATCACGAATTGAATGCTTCGACCTTTTCTGCTCGTGTTGCGGCATCGACGGGAGCATCATTGGCGGCCTGCACTATGGCCGGTTTGTCAACATTATCTGGTCCATTACATGGTGGTGCAGTGGACAGCGCCTTGCTCATCATTCGCGAAGCGGAGCGCATGGGCGCTGTTCCGACAGTGCGTGCGCGGCTGGGAGATGCGGGTTATCTGCCTGGTTTTGGACACCCCCTATATCCAGATGGAGATCCTCGTGCCGCTGCACTTTTGAAAACGTTGGTTTTGCCCGACGCGGTTTCCTCTCTTTGCAATTCAGCGTTTGAAGAGCTTGATCTGAGGCCCAATGTGGACTTTGCCATCGGCGCTCTGGCCTTGGCCTGCGATCTTCCAAAGCAAGCCCCCTTTGCAATTTTCGCAATAGGTCGGGCGATTGGCTGGTTGGGCCATGCAATGGAACAACTTGAAACTGGAACAGTAATTCGCCCGCGCGCACGTTATATAGGGCCAGATCCAGAGCAGCCTCAGATCATTCGTTCAGATTAGTTGCCGGATGCAAGTTGGTATGGATTTTTAGAAAAACCACGAGCGATAAAAGGCCACTTTTCAGTTTACTGAGACTGTTTTGCTAATCGGGCTGTGGCCACCAACCATGCGAAAACAATGCCTTGCCAGCAAAGATTTCAAATCGCCATTTTCATATTGCGTCGCCATATTTCCAGGTGTAATGCGGAAATTGGAATAGGTCGGAAATTCCATTCGGCAGTCTGTTCTAACCACCTGGAGAGACCAAGATGCAAAATAAAATTGTGTCGCTTGTCGCCGCAGGAATAATCCTGCTCGCGCAACCCGCATTCGCGGAAAATATTGTCGGAACTGTTCAAAGCGTTGATGCTGATAACACAGTTTTAACTCTTGAAGACGGTACCACTTTCAATATTCCAGAAGAGTACGACCTCACAGGCATCGAGCCTGGAACCCCTGTGGACATCGAATACGACGTTACCGATGGCCAGAATACGATTACGGACCTCTTCATTCCAGATTGATCCGAACAGCGGTGACGGAGACAAGCGCTCCGTCACCTCCGTTGTAAAACGCCAGATGTCTCACATTCGATACTTGAGACTTGATTGGCGTTAACACTGACCACCAAGTAGCTGTGTAGAATAAGTTGCGCGGAAACTGAACGCAGATCTGGCTTCCAAAGGTCGCAAATTGAATGCCTAAAACTAGGCACCCACGACCCTAGCCCACAAGCCAGCCATTCTTTATTCACATGTAAAA